>DNHA01000040.1:6339-14272 GCA_003486025.1 Micrococcaceae bacterium
GAAGATGTTGTCGATGAACAGCAGCACGTCCTGGTTCTGCACATCGCGGAAGTATTCCGCCATGGTCAGTGCCGACAGTGCCACGCGCAAACGAGTTCCAGGTGGCTCGTCCATCTGGCCGAACACCAAGGCGGTGTCCTTCAGAACGTTGGCTTCGTCCATTTCGACCCAGAGGTCGTTACCTTCACGGGTGCGCTCGCCCACACCGGCGAATACCGAGGTACCGCCGAAGTTACGTGCCACACGGGTGATCATTTCCTGGATCAGCACGGTCTTGCCCACGCCTGCGCCGCCGAACAGACCAATCTTGCCACCCTTGATGTAAGGGGTGAGCAGGTCGATCGATTTGATGCCAGTTTCCATCATCTCGGTCGAACCCTCAAGGTCCGCGAACTTCGGTGCTGGGCGGTGGATTGGCCAGCGCTCGGTGACCTGGATCTCCGAGTTGTCAACGTCCAGGGCATCGCCCAATACGTTGAAGATGTGGCCCTTGACGCCGTCGCCTACTGGGACGGAAATCGAAGCGCCGGTGTCCTTCACCTGGGCACCGCGAACCAGGCCGTCAGTGGCCTGAAGCGATACCGCACGGACCAGGCCCTCACCGAGGTGCTGGCTGGTTTCGAAGGTAATAGTTTTGGTTACACCGTTGAGGGTTAGCTCTGCGGTGAGTGCGTTGTAGATTGAAGGCAGTGCATCGGCAGGGAACTCGACGTCCACGACCGGGCCAATCACGCGGGCAATACGGCCGGTGGCCCCTGCGGTAACCTGCTCGTTGATTTGGGCAGTCATCTTTCTCACTTCTTATCTGGTCGGAGAGAAACGGAAACTTAGCTGTCCAGCGCGTCTGCGCCGGCAATAATTTCCGAAAGCTCCTGGGTGATTTCAGCCTGACGGGCGTTGTTGAGCAATCGCGTGAACTTCTTGATCAGTTCGCCGGCGTTGTCGCCTGCAGCCTTCATCGCGCGCTGGCGTGCAGCAAGCTCCGAGGCTGCGGACTGCAGCTGGGCATTGAACAATCGAGAATCGATGTATCGCGGAAGCAGTGCGTCCAGCACTTCTTCCGGCGATGGCTCAAACTCGTACAGTGGCAAAAGCTCGTCGGTTGGAGTCTCGGAATCATCCTCGACAACCTCCAACGGCAACAGACGGATGACCGTCGGTTCCTGCGTAACCATCGACTTGAACTGGGTGTATACAACGTGGATTTCATCCACGCCGCCCTGCTCGTAATCGGTGGCGAAATCCTCTAGGAGGATATCGCGCAGCTCGCGTGCGGTTTCGAAACGCGGAGAATCGGTATCCCCGGTCCACACTCGCTCATATCCGCGTGAACGGAAATCGAAGTAAGCCTGAGCCTTGCGGCCGACCAAATAGGTCTTGACTTCCTTACCATCCTCACGCAGGAGTTCCACGAGGTGCTCAGCCTGCTTCAGAACGCTGGCGGAGTAGGACCCGGCAAGTCCTCGGTCCGAGGTCATCACCAAAACGGCTGCCCGTCGAACCTGTGCAGGCTCGGTGGTCAGTGGGTGTTCGACATCGGCCTGGGACGCGACGGCGGTTACTGCACGGGTAATCGCATTGGCATACGGCAGTGAAGCCGAAACACGCGTACGTGCCTTGCCAATGCGGGATGCAGCAATCAGTTCCATCGCCTTGAAGATCTTGGCCATCGACTTAGTCGATCCGATCTTCTGGCGGTAGACCCGAATCTGGGCTCCCATGTGTGTCCTTTCCTTATTCCCTACGTTCGGGGTGTGGCGCCGCTAGCGGCGCCGCACCCCAAAACGTGAAGGAAATTGTCAGCGCTTCTGCTTGACGATCTTTTCCTGGTCAACGGACTCGGCATCGAGAGCGTCGTGCTCTTCGTGTCCGGCGGCGACCAGCTGGTCATCACCGTCACCGAAGAATCCGGCCTTGAAGTCTACAACCGCAGTCTTCATGGCTTCCAGAGTCTCGTTCTCCAGCTTGCCGGTCTGGCCGATCACGGTCAGTACCTCGGTGCGGTGGCGCAGGTAGTCGATGAACTCAGCTTCGAAACGCTGGACATCTTCCACTGGCACATCGTCGAGGTAGCCGTTGGTGCCCGACCAGATCGAAACGACCTGATCTTCTACCGGGTACGGGGTGTACTGACCCTGCTTGAGCAGCTCCATCAGACGTGCACCACGGGTCAGCTGCTGCTTGGAGGCAGCATCCAGGTCCGAAGCGAACATCGCGAAGGCAGCCATGTCGCGGTACTGAGCCAATTCAAGCTTCAAAGTACCGGAAACCTTCTTCATGGCCTTGACCTGTGCCGAACCACCCACGCGGGACACCGAGATGCCCACGTCGACGGCTGGACGCTGGTTGGCGTTGAACAGGTCCGACTGCAAGAAGATCTGGCCATCGGTAATCGAGATGACGTTGGTCGGGATGAACGCGCCCACGTCGTTCGCCTTGGTTTCGATGATTGGCAGACCAGTCATCGAACCTGCGCCGAGCTCGTCCGAAAGCTTGGCGCAACGCTCAAGCAGACGGGAGTGCAGGTAGAAGACGTCGCCTGGGTAAGCTTCGCGTCCTGGTGGACGGCGCAGCAACAGCGATACCGCACGGTAAGCTTCAGCCTGCTTGGACAGATCATCAAAGACGATCAGAACGTGCTTGCCACCGTACATCCAGTGCTGGCCGATGGCCGAGCCTGCATACGGTGCCAGGTACTTGAAGCCTGCTGGGTCAGATGCCGGGGACGCCACGATCGTGGTGTACTCCAGTGCACCCTTATCTGCGAGGGTCTGGCGAACGGCAGCGATAGTCGATGCCTTCTGGCCAATAGCCACGTAGATGCAGCGAACCTGCTTGGTTTCGTCTCCGGTTGCCCAGTTGGCGCGCTGGTTCAGAATGGTGTCAACCGCAATAGCGGTCTTACCGGTCTGGCGGTCGCCAATGATCAGCTGACGCTGGCCACGGCCGATCGGGATCATGGCGTCGATAGCCTTCAGACCGGTCTGCATTGGCTCGTGCACGCTCTTGCGCTGAGTGACGCCTGGTGCCTGAAGCTCCAAGGCACGACGGCCTTCGGCTTCAATCGGGCCCAGGTTGTCCATTGGCTCACCCAGTGGGTCAACCACGCGGCCCAGGTAGCCGTCGCCGACTGGAACCGAAAGGATCTCGCCGGTGCGCTCGACCTTCTGGCCAGCTTCGATGCCGGTGAAGTCACCAAGCACAACAACACCGATTTCGCGGGTGTCAAGGTTCTGGGCCAGGCCCAGGGTGCCATCAGCGAATTTCAGCAATTCGTTGGCCATGACGGAAGGAAGACCTTCCACCTTGGCGATGCCGTCGCTCGCGGCGACGACGCGTCCCACCTCGGTACGCTCTGCCTTACCCGGTTCGTAGGAAGATGCGAACTCGTTTAGGGCATTACGGACGTCGTTGGCATTGATGGTCAAATCGGCCATCTGCAGTCCCTGCTCTCCTAAATTGTGACTCGTGTCTGAAAAGAAAAGATACGAATCGAATGTGAATGAAGTCTGTTGTGGTCCTGGTAGCTAGGACATCGGATTCGGGATGGCTCCCGGTTCCAATGAAACCTAGCTAGCCAGGGCGCGGCGCAAGTCGGCCACGCGTGATGCCACGGAAGCGTCGACAACTTCGTCGCCAACCTTGACCACCAGTCCACCGACCAGCGATGGATCGGTGGTGGCGTTGAGCTTCAGCTGACGACCGTAAAGCTTGTTCAGGCTGGTCTCCAGACGCGATAGCTGAGCCTCGGAGAGCTGCACAGTGCTGGTCACCGAAGCGATCCAGCGCTGCTGGCGCTTGGCCACGAGCTCAACAAAACGTGCAACCAGAGCCGCTGGCTTCAAACCACGAGGGTTCGAAACAGCCTGGGAGATCAAAACCTGCGCGGTCTGCGACGCGTTAGGCACGAGCTTGAGCGCCAGTGCACGCTTAGCCTCGTCTGGGGCCTGGGCATCATCCAACGCACGCTGCAGTTCGTGATTAGCACGAACTACCTCGATGAAGGAGAACAGATCCTGCTCCAGCTTGTTCAGCCCAGTAACGCCGTCCTGCTGCTCGGCTACCGCGGAGACCGCGGTAACTGCCAGCGTTTCGAGCGCATCGCTAATGTCGCGTTCCGAGCTCCAGCGGGTGGAAGCCAACTGCGCAACGGTGGCCTCGGCATCAGCCGAAACCTTTCCGCGCAACAGCTGTGCCAGAAGGCCTGCCTTATCGGCAACTTCACGGGCTGGATCAGTCATGGCGCGGCGAAGACCGGCATTTGCATCCAGTACTTCCAGGACCGCGAACAGTTCCTTTGGCAGATCAATAGATGCCTGTGCCAGCTTGGGTTCTAAAAACTCCAAAGCCTTTGCTAGTGACTCGCTCGATACACTTGCCATTAGTTCGATGCACCTGCGTTCTGCTGAGCTTCTAAATCGGTCAGGAACTGATCAACCACGCGCTGTGCACGGGCGTCGTCCTTGAGAGCTTCGTCAACTACCTTGCTTGCAAGCTCGGTAGCCAATACGCCCACGTCGGTGCGGAGCGAAGTCAAAGCGGCGACGCGCTCTGCCTCAATCTGACGGTGCGACTGCTCGGTGATACGAGTAGCCTCATCGGTTGCTTTGGTCTTCAGATCTGCAAGGATCTGAGCGCCTTCGCTACGAGCTTCCTCACGGATGCGGTTGGCTTCCGTGCGGGCTTCGAGAAGCTGGGCCTTGTACAGTGCCAAGGTCTCTTCTGCTTCTTTCTGCGCTGCTTCAGCCTTCTCCAGGCCACCTTCGATCGCGGTGACGCGATCTTCATAGGACTGCTCGAACTTCGGAGCAATTACCTTGATGACGATGAACAGAAGGACCGCGAAACCAACGCCCGTGACGAGAATCTCCCACGGGTTCGGCAACAACGGGTTAACCGATTCGCTCGCAGCGAGGATGAAATCAGTGCTGTTCATTCTCACTATTCCTTATCTACTAGTTTCCGCTTTGTGTGTACGCCTCGCGATAGTGGCGAGGCCACTACAAGTTGCGAAAAGACTAGGCGCCGACGACGAAGGCGAAGACCAAGCCCAAAATTGCAAGTGCTTCAGCAAGTGCGAAGCCAAGCATTGCGATTGGCTGCAGGATGCGCTGTGCTTCTGGCTGACGTGCAACACCATTGATGTAAGCAGCGAAGATCATGCCAACGCCGATAGCCGAACCAATTGCAGCCAGGCCGTAGCCGATCATATTCAGGGAGCCATGCAACATGTGATTATGTTCCTTTCAAGATACCGGGCTTTTGCCGGTAGGTTGTGAGGTATTCCTTGAGCGATTCAAGGAAGATCTTTAGTGGGTGGAAGAAGTGTTGGCCTTAGTGGGCGTCGGCTTCAATTGCACCCTGGAGGTAGATCGCGGTCAGCAGGGTGAATACAAAGGCCTGCAGGACCATGATCAGAAGTTCCAGGAAGTACATTGCGACCGATCCGAGGATGACCAAGACGCCAAGACCATTCATAGCCAAGGAATCCTGAACAACAATCAGGTGACGAGCGCCGGCAGCAGCCAGCATCACGATGATGTGACCGGACAGCATCGTTGCCATCAAACGCAATGAGTGCGTCATCGGGCGGACGATGAAGTTAGAGATGATTTCCAGAGGAATCATCAGCGGCATGATCCAGCCCGGAACACCGGACGGAACGACTGCCAATTTGAAGTAGCGAATACCATGGTTTTTCAAACCTACGGCAATCCAGGTGCCGTAGATGATGATGGCCATCGCATATGCAGAACCAGCGTGTGAGAACGATGGAATCTGCAGGAATGGGATTGCTCCGAAGAGGTTATTCAGCAGGACGAAGAAGAAGGTCGCGAACAGCAGAGGAATCCAAGGACGGAAGTTCTTCTCACCAATGATGTCGCGGCCAATTCCGTTACGCACGAAAGCGTAGCCGGACTCGGCGAGGTACTGCGTCTTGCTTGGAACCAGCTTCGGGTTCTTGATGGCCGCGGTGAAGAACCAAGTAATGAGCACGATCGAAAGGACGATCATGAACATCTGCTTGCCGAAACCGGTTCCGTACTCAGCGAACCACGGGAAAATGTCCGGGAGGTGAGTATCGGATACGGATGGCGGAATGAATCCGCCTTCTTCTGAGGCCATTGGGAGCGCAAACGCGAACAACGCGCTGTCCTCTCTGCAGTAACGGTCACGGGCAAAAGGCGGTGACTGGCGGTAACTGCCTCTCACCGTGTGAAGAAAAAATCAAACGGGTTACATCAGAGTTTTTGCGTAACGCATCGACGCTGATGAAGTGCCATCCTCAGGTTGCCCCGAGGATGCCTGTCATAGACGGCCGATCGCGGTTAGGCAACCTGCCAAAAATGACCCGTAGTAAGCTTATCAAACTCACAGCTCGCCCCAGACCTAACGGCCGGCGGCACTATGTCTATGCTTCGTTGTAGATGGCAAGACGTGTCTTCATGAAGGCACGGATCTCACCGGTCTGCCAGGCAACGAGGCTGACTGCAGCTGCAAGCACGAATCCCTGTCGATTGACCCAGTCAGGCAATCCCAGGTTCAGCAGCACGAAGGCAATGCCAAAGACCTTGATGACGAAAGTTCCCAGAAACGCAGGCATGGCCCACGTGCTGCGGAATCGTCCGGCGGCCTCAGCAATCAATATGCTGACGGCGAAGAAGCCGATCACTAGCCCGGAAGCCAAAGCCCCGGACAGTGCATATCGCAAATCTGCAACCAACCACGAAATCAGGAAAAATGCGGCCGCGGCGATCAGCGAGTACAGCATGGAGATACCAAGAATTGGCAGCCAGATGGATTTCGGAGCGGCAGAGACGGCAACGCGAGCCGAACGTGAATTCATGCCCGCACTCCCCTCTGTTCGCTGTCAAAGATCTATCGGCAACCGAATGATGCTGATGAAACTCATTTCCCCCGCGCAGTATAAAACTGCCTGGGAGATGATCCGTAATGAATTCTACACGAGATAGAAACTGATTGCTCGGGAATTACTTGCCAAGCCGTCGGCGCAGACTCACAAAACGAACCGACACCAGGGGCCACCAGGTCAGCAAAGCGGCCCCGATGACCAGAATGACAATGATGGGGATCAATACCGCAAGCGGGATGAATGCGATCAAAACCACCGTAGCGGCAACCAAAGCGGCCCAAACGTAGAGCAACACCACACTTTTACGCACCGAGTGGCCCTGGGAGAGCATGCGGTGGTGGATGTGCTTGGAGTCAGGTGAGAACGGCGAGCGTTTGTTCAGCAAGCGCCGGATGACCGACAAGCTCAGATCGAGCACCGGCAGGAAGACGATCACCATCGGCAGGACCATCGGCATATAGGCCGGCACGTTGCGGAAGCGGTGCGCATCCAGTCCCTGAACATCCCCGGTCACGGCTATTGCGGAGACCGACAGGACCAGCCCGATGGTCAGCACCCCGGTCTCCCCCATGAAGATATTCGCGGGGTTGAAATTATGTGGCAGGAATCCCAAACATGCACCGAGTAACAATGCGCAAAGAAGCGCGCCGACATTGGCGTAGTCATCCGCGCTGACGTGGGTAGCCAGGATGTAGGAGTAGATGAAGAAGGTGGCCGCGCCGATGGCTGCGAGCCCGGCGGCGAGCCCGTCCAGCCCGTCGGAGAAGTTGATCGCGTTCATGGTCAGCACCACCAGAAAGACCGTCAGCGCCCCTTGCAGCCACGGTTCTTCGATCCGCCAGGTACCCACCGGCAAGGAACGGATCACCAGCCCATGCGCGGCGATCACGATGCCGATCACGACCTGGCCGGCGGCCTTGTAGTACCAGCGCAGGTCGCCGACATCGTCCCAGAGGCCGAGCACGGCGATCAGGATCAGCGCGATCCCCACCCCGCGCAGCGGGGCCGAGTTCTCGAACACCCCGGAGAAGAAGCTCAGCTGGCTGGCCAGCCACAGTC
>DNHA01000213.1 GCA_003486025.1 Micrococcaceae bacterium
CCGATGCCCTGCAGCGCGGTGATGGTCTGCTCGTCGCTGTATACCACACCGATCAGTGCCCCGGCAAAACCGGCAGGCAGCTGGATCTGGGTGTCGGCCGGAACAGCGCCGGCGTCGGTGACCTTGCTGGTCTCGGTGCCGCCGGCCAGCTCCACGAGCAGATTCACGGCACGCTGCGCGGCGATGTCCATGATGCGCGGGTCAACCCCGCGCTCAAAACGCTTGGAAGCCTCCGAAGGCAGCTTGTGCCGGCGGCGGGATCGGCCGATGGACACCGCGTCGAAGTGCGCGGCCTCGATCAGCACGCGGCTGGTGGAATCGCTGACCTCGGTAGCCGCGCCGCCCATGACGCCGGCAATGCCCAGAGCACCGGACTCATCGGTGATCAGCAGGTCCTCGACCGACAGCTCGCGGCTCTTGCCATCAAGCGTGGTGAGCTTTTCTCCGGCGGTGGCACGGCGTACGGTGATCGCACCGGTGAGCTTGTCCGCATCGTAGAAGTGCAATGGCGCGCCGAGTTCGAGCATCACATAGTTGGAGATGTCGACAACCAGCGAGATGGAGCGCATTCCCGCCAGCTGCAGGCGCGAGGCCATCCAGCGTGGGGTGGGCAGCGATGGGTTGATGCCCGTGACTTCGCGAGTGACAAAACGCGTGCAACCGGGCACGTCGTAGATNNGGGTTGATGCCGGTGACTTCGCGGGTGGCAAAACGTGTGCAGCCGGGCACTCCGTAGATTGGTGCGTCGTCGAGCAGGTTGACCTGGTGGCCGGCTTCGGTGGCCGCGGTGACGTTGATGGTGGCCGCCGGGTCGGTGAATGAGGTGCCGGTGGCCAGCGCGTATTCGCGGGCGACGCCGCGGATCGAGAAGCAGTAGCCGCGATCCGGGGTGACGTTGATTTCGGCGGCCTGATCGTCGAGCCCGAAAAGCTCGAACACGTCGGTGCCCACTTCTGGGTCCAGCCCGAAGTTCGACAGCACCATGATGCCGTCGTGGTCTTCACCTATGCCCAGCTCGCGGGAGGAGGCGATCATGCCGGCGGAGACATGCCCGTAGGTTTTGCGCGGGGTGATCTTGAAGTCTCCGGGCAGCACGGCGCCGGGCAGGGTGACCACTACCTTGTCGCCTTCAACGAAGTTGTGCGCGCCGCAGATGATGCCCTGCACGCCGCTGGGCTCGATGCCCTTGCCGGTCAGCGTCTGCTCGCTGCCTTCGGGGACCACGCGGACCTGGCACCAGTTGATGGTTTTGCCGTTGGTCTGCTCTTCCTTCACCAAGGAGAGCACCTGGCCGACGACGATCGGGCCCGAGAGGGTATCGGAGGGACGGTGCACCTCCTCTTCTTCCAAACCGACCTTCACCAGGTCGGCCATCAAATCTTCGGCGCTTGCATCGGCCGGAAGCTGCGTGTATTCGCGCAGCCATGAAAGTGGAATACGCATAACTTAGATCTCCATCCCGAAGTGCTGGCTGAAACGAATGTCGCCCTCGATCATGTCGTGCATGTCGGGAACGTCGTTGCGGAACATGAGCGTGCGCTCGATGCCCATGCCGAAGGCGAACCCGGAGTACTCTTCCGGGTCGATGCCGGCGGCGCGCAGCACGTTCGGGTTGATCATGCCGCAGCCGCCCCACTCGATCCAGCGCGGTCCGCCCTTGGCACCTGGGTGCCAGATGTCCAGCTCGGCGCTTGGTTCGGTGAACGGGAAGTAGGCCGGGCGCAGGCGGATCTGCGCGTCGGCGCCGAACATCTGGCGTGCGAAGTGCTCCAGCGTGCCGCGCAGATCGGCCATGGTCAGGCCCTTGTCTACGGCCAGACCCTCGAACTGGTGGAAGACCGGGGTGTGCGTGGCGTCCAGCTCATCGGTGCGGAACGTCCGGCCCGGGCAGAGCACGTAGACCGGCGTCTGGCGCTGCAGCATCGAACGGACCTGCACCGGGGAGGTGTGGGTACGCAGCACCAGGTGCGCGTCGGCCGGCTCGATGAAGAAGGTGTCCTGCATTTCGCGGGCCGGGTGGTCCGGCTTGAAGTTCAGCGCGTCGAAGTTGAACCACTCGGATTCCACCTCGGGGCCTTCGGCGATTTCCCAGCCCATGCCGACGAAGATGTCGGAGACGCGGTCCTGCAATACCGACAGCGGGTGGCGTGCACCGACGCGGCGGCGGCGCGGAGCCGCGGTGACGTCGACGGTCTCCTCTTCCAAGATGCGTGCGGCTTCGGCCTCTTCGAGCACTGCCGTGCGCGCGGCCAGTGCCTTGTTCACCCGTCCGCGGGCGCCGCCGACGAGCTTGCCGGCCACCGCCTTCTCGGTCTTGTCCAGCTTGCCGATCTGCCGGTTGGACAGCGACAGCGCTGACTTCTCACCGCTGTGGGCGAGCCGTGCGTCTTTTAGTTCGGCCAAGTCGCCAGCGGATTCGATGGCTGCCAGTGCAGCTTGAACCGCGGCGTTGATGCCTGCTTCATCTGTCGGATGCGGTGCGTTGTGCTCCGCTTCCGTTGCCTCTTGGATTGTCTGATCAGACATGGGATCGATCGATCCTTCTCTTATCTCGTGGAACTATTAGTCCCTATTCTATTAGCTTGGGCCCGTCAACGTTTCAACGATGACGGGGNNNNGGGCCCAAGGCCATGAAGCAGCTAACGATTCACTTAGTGACCGGCTGAATCCTTGCCTGCCTTCGGCACGAACGCGAAAACGAGGATCATTGCCAGCACCAGCAAGGCGCCTGCAAAAATCAGCGAGTAGAACACCGCGTAGTTTGCCGCGCCGGTAGCCTTGTACTCGTTTGCACCGGCAATCATGTCGAAGGTGACGGTGTGGTGATCGACCTCTCCGGCGGAGTGGGTGAGCACCTTGCCGGGGAAGCTGACCTGCAGGTTTGCCTCGGTGAACTGCTCGTTGACCGCGACTTCACCGGCGCCTGGCATCGAGAATGCGAATTCGCCGCCCTGATCGGACAGGGTAATGGGGAAGCCGAAGAGCATGAATGCGTCCTGCAGCTGGACAAAGTTCATCTTGCCGATGGTTTCAAAGCGCAGTCCGACGTTTTCCCCGTCGTCGATGGTGGTGTAGCTCCACTGCCCGCCCAGAATGCTGTCCAGCTCGTCGGTGTTCATCTGCGTGGCCAGCACGTCCTCAAAATTCTGGCCCTGCAGGTTTTCCTGATGAGTGGTGAGCTGCAATGCACCAGTAGCCTGGTCGGCACCGGTCACGTTGACCTCAGCGTTCATGTTGACGCAGCCGGACAGGGCCAGCATTGCGGTAAAGGCCAGCGCGAGAACGCCAAGAAGTCTCTTCACTCGGATTGCTCCTAAAAATTTTGTGGGTTGGTTACGGGTTGCCGGTTCCAGGCACTATGACCAGCTTACGCGGTTGGGCAGGTAGACCCCGAACGGGCTTGGGCCAGGCAGGCAGCCACAATCGGGGCATCGGCCTCGATCCACGGCACTGCCGTGCCCAAGGAATCGTCCAGTGCCAGCCAGGCCAATTGGTCGTGTCCATCGAGCGTATCGGGGGTACCCTGACTGATCGTGGCGAACCAGACGCGCATCGCCGACCGCTCAGTGAGCACCCAGCCCTGGGCATGCGGCCCGGTGATCTCTGCTCCCAGATTCAGCTGTACGCCAAGTTCTTCACGCAGTTCGCGGTGCACCGCATCGACCTGAGACTCCCCCGGTTCCACCTTGCCGCCGGGAAATTCCCAGAGCCCGGCCAGTTCAACCGGTCGATTGCGGCGTGCTGCCAACATCTTGGTGGGCGTTTGGAAACTGTCGATGATCGCGACCGCGACGATTTGCTTGAGTTGCATCGGGCGCTGCCTACCGCTGGGCGCGAGCCGACGCGTAGAGGCACACCGTCGCCGCGGTGCTCACGTTCAGTGATTCGGCCACCCCGTAGAGCGGGACTGCCACGTTGAACTGCGCCAGTGCCTTCTCTTGTTCGCTCAGGCCTTGGCCCTCATTGCCGAACAGCCAGATCGTCGGGCGTTCCAGTGCTGGCTCCTCTGCGCTCACGGACTCCAGATCACCCGCGCGCAATACTGCGCCATCTTGCAAGGTGTCCAAGTTGTGTTCGGCGTAGCCATCGGCCGACAGAATTTGGAAGGAGCCTTCGGAACTATTGATCTGTGCGACAACCTGTTCGAGGTCGACATCGCTGAGCACCGGCAGATGGAAAAGCGAGCCGGCGGTGGAGCGTACGGCTTTGGGATTATAGATATCGACGCTGTCCTTGGTGATAATCACCGCGTCGGCTCCGGCGGCATCTGCGGCGCGCAAGATGGTGCCGGCATTTCCCGGATCCTGAACGCGGCACAGCACCGCGATCAATTTCGGTTTAGTGGCCAGTACCTCAAAAAGCTGCGGCTGGGACATGGCAACCACGGCGAGGATCCCCTGGGGGTTCTTCGTGTCTGCCATGGCGGAAATGACATCGCCAGTGACAAAAACGGTGTGAATGCGGCCCGCATCGAGCAGCGTCGCAAATTCCTCATGGCTTTCCAAGAATCCGGGTACCACGTAGACCTCTTGGACCAGCTGGTCGTTGCTTTGGTGGGCGAGCAGTGCTTCGCGCACCGCTTGCGGTCCTTCGGCGAGGAATTCGCCGGTTGCTTCCCGCCCCTTGCGGTGGGCTAGCCGGGCTACTGCCTTCACTCGGTCGGCGCGTGGATTGGACATCACATCATTGGAGAAGCTGGTCATATAACGAGAATACCGGTAGAAACACCGAAGGGTGGGCTCCGCACTATGTGCGGTGCCCACCCTTCGGTGTGATCTGTCCTACCTGAGGCTTAGCTCAAAGGGAGAAACAGATTTACTTCATCTGCTGGCGGGATTCTCCACCAGCTGGCTCGAAGCCTGCAGCCTTAGCAGCGTCGGTCGAGTTGAACCAGAACTCGGCTTCGGTCTGCTCGTACCAGGTCGAACCTGGAACGTGGTACTTGTTCGAACCGGCGTTGCCCTTGATGACGAAGCCTTCTGGTGCGTCTTCGCCCTCAACGGCCTTGACTACGCCTTCGCCTTCGACGGACTTAGCTGCTGGTGCAGCAGCCTTAGCGGCCTTAGGAGCCTTAGCTGCCTTGGGAGCAACTGCTGCTTCGGCGTTACGTGGTGCGTTGACGTCTGCTGGAAGAGCGTCCTTAGCAACCTTAACCAAGGTAGCGAAAGCGTTCGAATCCGAAACAGCAAGCTCGGAAAGCATACGGCGGTCAACCTCGACCTCAGCGGCCTTCAGGCCCTGGATCAAGCGGTTGTAGGTCAGACCGTTGGCGCGGGATGCAGCGTTGATACGCTGGATCCACAGGCGACGGAAGTCACCCTTGCGCTTGCGACGGTCATTGAAGCTGTAAACGTACGAGTGGAGCAACTGCTCCTTGGCCTTACGGTACAAGCGCGAACGCTGACCGCGGTAACCCTTTGCGCGTTCCAGAACGACGCGACGCTTCTTATGGGCGTTGACTGCCCGCTTCACACGTGCCACGTGTGTACTCCTTCAAGTCAGTTCCTCCCACCGGGATTACCCGATGAAAGCGAAATCTATGGTTGTTGGGGGTGGTGCTTCCCCGAATTGCGAAAAGGGAGAGCTTAGATGCCCAACATCCGCTTGATGGTCTTAACATCGGCCTTAGCGACCAACTGGTCAGAAGCCAGGCGGCGAGTAACGCGCGAGGACTTGTGCTCCAGGTAGTGACGGCGGTTAGCCTGCTGGCGCTTGAGCTTGCCGCTACCAGTCAGCTTGAAGCGCTTCTTGGCGCCACTGTGAGTCTTGAACTTCGGCATAGCTGCCGTTCTCCTAACGTGCTCCACATAAATCGTGAGATCTGTGGGGATCATCCGAAGCGGACCCTCTTGGCAAGGTGACCGCTGCTGTTCTCTTGATAGTTGGAACTTCTCAAGGAAGCTCCTTCATCGTTTCCGATGACGGGCCCGAAGGCCCAACAGACTTGGGCTAAGCTTCGTCTTCAGCTGCGTTGCGAGCCTGCTCCAGCTTGGCACGAGCATCGTCGTCCATCGCAGCTGCGACGTTCTGACCCTCGGTTTCATCTGGGGCGTCGGTGCGGATCTTGCGCTTCGCGCTATCCCGGCCACCGGACTTCTGCTGTTGCTGCTGCTGTTCGCGGCGAGCTTCTGCCTTGTTCTTCAGCGGACCTACCACCATGACCATGTTTCGGCCATCGATGCGAGGCGTGGACTCTACAAGTCCTACCTCGGCGACGTCTGCTGCAAATTTTTCGAGCAAGCGAATGCCCATTTCTGGACGCTGCTGTTCACGACCGCGGAACTGGATCATGGCCTTGACCTTGTCGCCGGCGCCTAAGAAGCGCAGTGCGTGGCCGACCTTGGTCTCGTAGTCGTGAGTATCGATCTTCAGACGGAAGACGACTTCCTTCAGGATCGTATTGGTCTGGTTCTTACGAGCTTCACGAGCCTTGACTGCAGCCTCGTACTTAAACTTGCCGAAGTCCATCAGCTTGCATACAGGAGGCTTGGCGGTCGGTGCGACCTCAACCAAGTCCAGATCGGACTCGACAGCTAGACGGAGTGCGTCCTCAATACGGACAATTCCTACTTGCTCACCATTGGGTCCGACGAGACGTACCTCTGGCACGCGAATGCGCTCATTAATGCGTGGATCGCTGATGTGTCACTCCTGATTTTCGTAAGTCACTTACTCGCAAACAAAGAAGGCCTCCGTCTGCGAGGTGCAGGCGAAGGCCAAAACATAGACGACACAATAGTCAGGCGAATCTCATCGCAAAACTATTTCGGGATACCGCGAGGCATCCTGCCGAATGACCCGGAAGCCTCAACGGCTACAGCGGGTGGGAGTTGGCCTCCACTTGCATGGCTCAACACTGATCTCTTGTGGACATCATCCGGATACCGGACGCTCTCAAGTACCTGTATTGAGTCGGTCTATGACAAGCTTAGCAGTATGAGTACCCAAGACACCAACTCGCAGCAGGAAGCTGTCGCAGAGCAGATGCGCGACATCGCCGAAGTTCCAGCAGTAGAAATCATCACCACCGCAGCGGTCCACCTGATGAGCGCAGCAGCGGTCAAATGTGGACTGGCAGAGGGTGAAGATGCCAATGAGCTGAAGGATCTTGATGAAGCCCGCAAACTAATTACGGCACTAGCTGGCCTAGTCACCGCAGGCGCACCGGAGCTTGGCTCGCAGCACGCAGCTCCATTGCGTGATGGTTTGCGCAGCTTGCAGCTAGCCTTCCGCGAAGCCTCGTTGATCCCCGACGAGCCAGGCAAGGGCCCGGGCGAGAAGTACACCGGTCCGGTCAACTAGCGTTTATTACACAAAATTTAAGAGATTAACGTCATGGACCCGCTTCCCTTGGGAAGCGGGTCCATTGTTCTCTAGCTCACCTGTTGGGTGGAACCCCCGTGCAAAAGGTTCGCGGGGAACGAATACCAGGCA
Organism: Micrococcaceae bacterium; assembly: GCA_003486025.1. GTDB lineage: Bacteria > Actinomycetota > Actinomycetes > Actinomycetales > Micrococcaceae > Glutamicibacter. The sequence goes on from DNHA01000213.1 coordinate 7,435, forward strand.
TCGCGCAGCTATCCGATGGCTTCCAACCTGCGCTGCCGCGCACCGCGCACACGCCGCACACGGCGGCGGATCTGTTGAGCGACCAGTGCAATGATCACGATGAACACCGCCAAGGCGCCGATGCCGATGAAGGCTTCTGCCGGTCCCAGGGTGTCAACGAAGATTCCAGTCAGCGGTGAACCGAGGGCGGTGCCGGTAGTCATCGCCGAACCGTACCAACCCATCGCCTCGCCGCGGCGTTTTTCCGCGACCAGATCGGTGAGCCATTCGGAGGCCGCTGAAAGCGTTGGGGCGCAGAGGAACCCCGGGGCCAGCGACAACAAGGCCAGGGACCAGGTGTCGGTGGCGAAGTACATGGGCACGGTGAGTATGGACATGGCAAGCAGCAGCATCAGCGGGGAGATCGAGCGATTCATCGCGCCATAAAGCAACCCGCCAATGAGCGAGGACCCGCACCAGAAGAGGAACACGATTCCTAGATCTCCGGAGCGCGATTGGGCTTCAAGTTCGGCGACGATACCCACTTCGGTGCCGGTGAGCAGCGCTCCGGCACCGCCGGCGGCGATGAAGACCGCAAGCACCGAGGCGCTGATCCAGTTGAACCTGCTCTTGAAGGCCCGGCCGCGGCTCTTAATTCTGGCGCGCGCGGATTTCCATCCGGCGGTAATCAGTTCGCCTTCCACCTCGGCGACGCCAACCGGTGCAGCTGCAATGAAGCTGGCTTCCGCGCCGAGGCGTTCCTCATGAACGTTGGCGCGCATCGCGACCGCTTTTGGATCGTCACTGCGCGTGGGTGGGTTGAGAATCATCAGCGCGAGGCCAGCCAGCGAGGCGGTGATTCCGATGACGCTCAGTCCGATGGTGCTGCTGATCTGCGTGGCGACGATTCCCGCGGAGGCCGGCCCGACGATGAAGACCAGTTCTGTTCCGGTGGCGTCGAGCGCAAAAGCGGTGCGGCGTTGGTCACCGGTGGTCATGATGCCCAGCGCCGTGCGCACCACGGAGAACACCGGTAAGGAAAACAGGCCGCCAATGAATGCCAGCGGGTATACCCATTCCAGTGCAACGTGGGGAACCGTGCACCAGACGATGGTTTCCACAAAGATCGAGGGGATCAGCGCCCGGCGCAGGCCCCACGCATCAACTCGGGCCCCGCGCCACGGTGCGCCGATGGCAATACCGAGGGTCATTAGCGCGGTGACCAAGCCGGCAGAAACCCAACTCTGCTCAAGGTTCGTCACCAGGTGCAAAAGCAAGAGCATGCTCAGCGCCGAATGCGGAAGCCGGGCAATCATTCCGATGAGCAGCAGCGATGAGATCTGCGGCTGCCGCAGAATCTGCCAATACCGTTTCATACCCGGGCTTTTCCTTCTCTATTAGTTCGGTGCGCTGTGCAAGCTCACTTCGATTGAATCTACCGCTTCGGCGAATTCTGGGTTTTGGGCTAGTAGCCCATGAATACTTTGGGTGATCTGGCGCGCTTCGGCCTCCGGGGTGCCGGCGGCGAACACGAACTGCAAATTCAGTTCAGGACCTGACCCTCCACCTGGCACTGGGGCGCCTAGCTGGTCACGTGAACCGACTCCGCGGCCCGGCGCAAGCTTCACCGTCCGCAATTTCTGGTGTCCGGCGGTTGCTTCTTCGACCAGCATGGCCACCTGTTCGTTCAAATAACTCGGGGTCCAGTCAACTTGCTTAGCCAGGGTCCACATCCCCGGGCGGCGGAGCACAAAGGTGAAGTCGCTGCCAGGATCGAGCACGAGCAGCTGGGCTTCCTCGCTGACCGCGGACAAGGCCGCACGCGGCGCGTACACCGCGACCGGCCGGGCCTGATCGTGCCACGCTTGCAGGCGTTCGACGGTTGTGAACACCGGTAAGGCCATGCGGCCATCGGGTGCCTTGATTTTCACCAAGGCCATATCCGCTTCCTTGTCGGCGGCGAAACCGTGCTCGGTCATCGCCTCTTCACCGAGTTGCGCGACCACAGCAACGAAGATCCGCGCCTGGGACAGCGCGCGGTGCACCCCCGCTTCATCCCCGGTTCCGGCACGCAGTTCGGCGAGGGCTTTGACCACGCCGGCGTCGGCGGATCCATCGTCCTTGTCAAATTTGTGCAAGGGGTTCTCTTCGCCGCTCAGATCGCGCCCATCCCAGCTTTGGCCCGCAGAATCAGCGTGGTTACCGGCCTGTGCCAAGGCTGCTTTAATGTGGCCGGGCAGGTGCCGGGCGGGTTCTGATTCTGGGTGCAAAGCGCTCATAAAACAATGCTATCTGGCGTGCGCAAATAGAAAAGACCTCGAGGCTGCCTCCGCCCATGAGGTTGGCCACCCATGGGGTGCCAGACCACGGAAAATTTGCAGGCGCCCAGCACCGGTGGCGTGTGCGATGTGCGATTTTCTCATCCCGCCTTGCTGCACGACATCGATTTAAAAAGCAGGACCCNNGGACCCGAGGCAGCTGGGGCGCTGCCTCGGGTCCTGCGGGTGGTGTGTGCTTAGCGGCGGCCGGCCACGTCTAGCGCTTGCGCGAGAGTGAACTGACCTGCGTACAGAGCCTTGCCCATGATCGCGCCTTCGATTCCCTCGGAGACCAATTCGCGTAGCACGCGCAGGTCTTCGAGCGAGGAGATACCGCCGGAGGCGATGACCGGTTTGCTGGTCTTCGCGCAGATTTCACGCAGCAGCTCAACGTTCGGGCCGCGCAGTGTTCCGTCCTTGGTCACGTCGGTGACCACGTAGCGGGCGCAGCCGGCGTCTTCCAAACGGGCCAGCACGTCCCACAGGTCGCCCCCATCTTTAGTCCAGCCGTGGCCAGAGAGCGTGGTTCCGCGAACGTCCATGCCCACGGCGATCTTGTCGCCGAAGCGTTCGATCGCCCGAGCGGTCCATTCTGGATTTTCCAGTGCGGCCGTGCCCAGGTTCACGCGGGTCGCCCCGAATTCCAGGGCGCGTTCCAGCGAGGCATCGTCGCGGATGCCACCGGACAGTTCCACCTTGATGTTCAGTTCCTGCGCGATGCGCTGGACCACATCGGTGTTGTTGCCACGGCCGAATGCTGCATCGAGGTCAACTAGGTGCAGCCATTCGGCGCCTTCGCGCTGCCAGGACAAGGCAGCTTCCAGTGGGTCGCCGTATCCGGTTTCCGATCCGGCTTCGCCCTGGACCAGGCGCACTGCCTGTCCATCGGCGATATCCACCGCAGGAAGCAGTTCAAGAATAGGTAGCTCGCTCATAATTTCCTTCTATCACTAATGTCTAAAGTGTTTGGACCCAACCGGCGGCGATTGCCGCGGCGGCCAAGGCCCATAATGCGATGATCCAGGACAGGTGCGCCTTCTGGCGCTGCAGCGAAATCGCGCCACCGGCCAGGAATGCGCCGAGGGCCATCAGCAGGATTGCCCAGATCATTTAGAGCGTCTCCAGCCAGTTGCGCAGCAACTTTGCGCCCGCGTCGCCGGATTTCTCCGGGTGGAACTGCACTGCCGATAGCGGACCATTTTCCACCGCGGCGACAAAGTCGGTTCCGTGAGTAGACCAGGTCACCTGTGGCGGAGTCATCGCCGGCTGGGTGACGTCAAATTCCCACTTCTGCACCGCGTAGGAGTGCACAAAATAGAACCGCTCATTCTCGATGCCGGCAAAAAGCTTCGAATTTTCTGGTGGGCGCACGGTATTCCAACCCATATGCGGGATTACCTCGGCCTGCAAACGCTCGACTACCCCGGGCCATTCGCCGATTCCTTCGGTTTCCACCCCGTGCTCAACACCCTGCTCGAAGAACACCTGGTGTCCCACGCAGATGCCAAGTACTGGTTTGCCGCCTGCGATGCGCCGGCCGATCCATCGCAGTGAGCCGGTTTTGGTCAGCTGCTCCATGACCGATGCGTAAGCGCCCACACCAGGGACGACCAAGCCGTCGGCGTCGAGGATGGCTTGAGCATCGGCGGTGAGCTCAACTTCGGCGCCCGCAGCTTCCAACGCGCGCACTGCCGATCGGACATTTCCGGAACCGTAGTCGAGGACGACTACCTTCTTCTTCGCCACTTACAGGGCACCCTTCGTGGATGGGATTTTGTCACCCATGCGCGCGTCTGGCTCGACGGCTTCACGCAAGGCGCGGGCGAAGGATTTGAATTGTGCTTCAACGATGTGGTGCGGGTCGCGGCCCGAAAGGACCTCGATGTGCGCGCAGATCTGCGCGTGGAAGGTGATCGCCTCGAAGACGTGGCGCGTCATCGAACCGGTGAAGTGCCCGCCGATCAGGTGGTATTCCTGGCCTGCCGGCTCGCCACCGTGCACCAGGTAGGGACGGCCAGACACATCGACCACCGAACGGGCCAGCGCCTCGTCCAGTGGCGCGTAAGAGGTACCGAAGCGGCGAATGCCGGCCTTGTTCCCCAAGGCAACACGCAGTACCTCGCCGATGGTGATCGCCACATCTTCAACCGTGTGGTGCACGTCGATGTGGATATCCCCGGTGGCACGCACCGTCAAGTCGATCAGCGAATGCTTGGATAGGGCCGTGAGCATATGGTCGAAGAACGGCACGGACGTGCTGATCTCCGAGGTACCGGTCCCATCCAGGTCCAGCTCGACAAAAACTGATGATTCGCTGGTCACGCGTTCCATACGGGCGCGACGAGCGCCAATCAATTCGGCAGACATGTCTTCCTTCGCTTGTGTGTAAATGCTATTTCTGTGCGCCCAGCAACGTGGCTAGGTGCTCTAAGAAGGCGGTGGTTTCGGACTCGGTGCCTGCGGTTACGCGCAGCGTACCCTTGATTCCATTGTCGCGGACGATGATGCCGGCATCCAGCAAGCCTTGCCAGATTGCGTGCGGATCTTCCAACCCGCCGAAGAAAACGAAATTCGAATCCGAGACCGAAGGCTTCAGACCGAGCTCAGTCAACCTGGTGACGATGCGATCGCGCTGGGTTTTGATCTCTTCAACTTGGGCCAGCAACAGGTCGATGTTCTTCAACGCGGCAATGGCTGTCGCTTGGGTCACCGCAGAGAGGTGATAGGGCAAACGCACTAGGCGAATCGCATCGGTGACTTCGGGAGCGGCGGCGAGGTAGCCCACTCGGGCTCCGGCCAGCCCGAAGGCCTTGGACATCGTGCGCGAGACGATCAGCCGCTGACGGCCCGCCAGTAAGGTCAGCGCCGATTTGGTGTTTGCCAACGAGAACTCGGCGTAGGCTTCATCAACGACCACGATGGCTTTGGTTTCACTGGCTGCCTCGTAGACCGCTTCGATCACGTCCAGCCCCAGCGCTGTGCCGGTGGGATTGTTCGGGGAGCACAAGAAGATCACATTTGGCCGGTGGGTACGCACCTGCGCGGCGGCGGATTCGGCACTGAGTGTGAAGTCCTCGGCGCGGGTGCCAGCGATAAATTGGGTATCGGTTCCGCTGGCTAGCAACGGGTACATCGAATACGTGGGGACAAAGCTCAGCAGACTGCGTCCCGGACCACCAAAGGCCTGCAGGATTTGCTGGAGAATTTCATTAGAGCCGTTGGCCGCCCAGATGTTCTCGCGATTCAGGTTGTGGCCCAGGTAGTCGGCGAGCAGTTCACGCAGTTCGGTGAATTCGCGATCCGGGTAGCGGTTGAGGGTAGCGGCCGCCTTGGCGACTTCTTGGGCGATGGCGTCGACTACGCTCGTTGGCAGCGGATGCGTGTTCTCGTTGACGTTCAGCTGAATGGGAACGTCGATTTGAGGTGCACCATATGGGGAAAGCCCGCGGAGGTTCTCACGCAAAGGCAGCTGATTCAGAAGTTCACTACGGTCATTCACGCATTAATTCTAATGGTGAGATGCTCTGCGTGGTGAATCCACGACAAGAGCAGGTAACAATGGTGAGCTAATACCTAATTCGCGAGGACCGGAATGTTGATGGTGTCCCCCGCGTAAAGCATGCCGGTATCGATCGCATTCAGCTCTTCGATGTGGTTCATTGCGGCGTTAACCTCATAGCCCTGCGCATATTCACTGGCCAGGCTCCACAGTGTATCGCCTGGAATGACCGTAACCTCCACGGTTTCCAGACCGGCGGGCAGGTCGGTAGATGCGTTGGCGCTGGAGGTGAACATCGTGAAGATGAACGCCGCGGCGATCGTCAGCAAGAAGACTGGGATGCCCACCAGGACAGCCCATCCACGGCGATTGATGCGGATCTTCAGCGGTGCTTTGTCCTGCTCCGGTACGAGTGCGAGCGTAGTCATGACATTTCTCCTCAACGGTTCTGATGGTGCGAACTGATATTCGAATACTAACTTCGAACACTTGTTCGATACTAGTACATCTTTTCTAACAGACTTCGATCGAACTTGTCCAGACTCTTTCGAACAAATCTTTGAAAGAAGCGACAAAATCAACTAAGATTTCGAAGTAGAAGATCAGTAAATACATCACAACATTGGGCACCGACAGTTTGAAGGTTAGAACTGAGGACCGAATGCAAGGGAAGGCAAAACCACATGTCAGCATCACAGCGCACTCCCCGGTCAAATGCCCGATCGCTGACCATCCGTCAGAAAAAAATCCTCGAAACCATTCAACGCTCGATCGGTCGAAACGGTTACCCGCCTTCGATGCGTGAGATTGGCGACTCCGTAGGGTTGAAGAGCTTGTCCAGCGTGACCCACCAACTCGGGCAGCTGGAAAAACTTGGATACATCCGACGAGACCCCCGCCGCCCGCGCGCCATGGAAATCCTGCTCCCCTTGCAGCTGGCCGAAGATGGCGAATCAACTGAGGAAACCTCGGGCGCACCGGAGCCGGTAGAAGATGCCAAGGTGATCGAGTTGAGCACTTCAGCCGACACCACCATGGTGCCGCTGGTCGGACGGATCGCCGCCGGCGGACCAATCTTGGCCGAACAGACCGTCGAAGATGTGTTCTCGCTACCGCGTCAATTAGTGGGACACGGCGAATTATTCATGCTCAAGGTCTCAGGTGATTCAATGGTGGACGCCGCAATCTGCGACGGCGACTGGGTGGTTGTCCGTCGCCAGCAGACCGCGGAAAATGGCGATATCGTTGCGGCGCTGCTCGACGAAGAAGCCACGGTGAAGACCTTCCGGCAACGCGATGGGCACACCTGGCTGCTTCCGCAGAACTCCCGTTACGAGCCAATTCTTGGTGATGCCGCGACCGTCATGGGCCGTGTCGTTTCGGTCATGCGCTCGCTCTAATCCGAGTATGCTGAAACATTTTTAGTGTAGTCAGCCACCGGCCACGCACCGCTTAGCAGTGCGTGGCCGGTGGTTTTTCCATGTCTGGCTAGCCGCACTGTGCACCGGTATGGCACACGCGCTCAGCCGCTTGCAGGATCGTCCACCGTTGGATCGCCGCCGAAAGCTGCGTTTCAGTCCTGTCGGCAAGTTGGGCTGCCGTGAGGCAAATGAGCCGCGCAGCAGTGCGCTGGCTCGCTGCGGGAAGCCGGCGGTCACGCGCGGCTAGAGCAAGGTAGCGGCATAGAATTCCGGTGAACAGATCCCCGTCGCCACCTGTGTCCAGGCGTAACCCGGTGCCACGATCGCCGTCGGATAGGTGCACGTTGATCGACTCAATAAGAGATTGTGCCTGAGCTAGATGCTCGGCGCTCCCGCTGGCCAACAGCGCACCGAGCACCGTGCCTTGATTGTAGGTATAAATCGCGTGTTCCAGCTGGGGGCCACTGGCGGTCAACCGGATGCCATCAAGATAGAGCCCGGTGCGTTCATCGTGCAGATTGCGGCGCAGCCAATCCAAGAGACGCTTGCTGCTCTGAACATCGTGAATGCGTGCAAAGTACAAGGCTGCCGGACCGTTGGAAGGGGTATTTTTGAAGTCCCTCCTGCGTGACCAGTAAAGCCCGCCACCAAGTTTGCCATCCTGGCCGCGTAGCAGTTGCCGGCCCAACGTCCGCATGGCGAGGGTGGATAACAAGGCAGGGCGCGCCGAAAGCTGCAGACACAGCTCGTTCAGCCGCGTCGCTGCGAGAAGCAACCAGGCCATATCGTCGTAGAAGTAATTCGGGAAGCGTGCGAAGTTGCGGATGAGGATGCCCCGCAGCAATTGTTTGGCGCGCTTCCATTCTGCACGGGCCTTGCTGCGCTCCCCCGCGTGCAATGCGCTGGACGCCGCATCAAGAATCGCATCCAGATAGTGCGCCTGCCACCAATAATGCCATTCGGACCAGGGACGCGCACCGGAAGTGGGTATCGGTTGGTCAGGCAATGCGCGCAACGCGCCGATCCAGGTACCAGGTATCCCCATCAGCCGATGCCCAAAACGTTCATGCACATCGGTTTCGGCAGACAAGGCCAAGCGGTTCCAGTGTTCGGCATCGGTAATTTCGTGCGCGGCCGATGAAGAGTCTGCGTGAGGATCATGCGCTGTGCTCATGGACCGCTCCCAGCTGTCGAAATTCCGTGGCTGGGTACCAGCGTAGTCCGAATCCGCCGGGGCATCGAGCACTGTTCAGGCGCGTCCGATCAGGCGGCGAGCACCTCGGCTGCCGAGAACCAGTGGGNNCGCCGCGGGTGTTGATCGGGGTCCAAAAATTTGGGCAGCAGCACCGCCGGGGGTTTGCCGTCGGCGACGATCAGGCTAAATAGTCCTGCATGCCGGGCATGATGGTGCATTGGGCAAAGCAGTGCTCCGCGGTCCACTCGCGTTTCTCCGCCTTCCTCCCACGGATCCACGTGATCCGCTTCGCAGCGGCTGGCTGGCATAGTGCAGCCCGGGTAGATGCAGCCGCGGTCCCGTGCGGCCAGCGCACGTTTCATATGTGGCGGGAAGAGCCGTTTGGATCGACCGATATCCAGCGGTTGGCTCTTGCCGTTGAGTACCGCGGGGTAGATTCCGGCATTGCACATGAGCGTGCGGGCCGCCGCAGCGGTGAGCGGCAGACCGTTTTCGGTGGTGGCGAAACTTTGCGCACCGGCAAGCATTTTCTCGTAGTTCAGGTGCACGATGACCTGTGGAGCAACCAAGGCCGCGCCCGGNNCTCTTTGCCGCCTACACGGTTGGCGCGCAAGACTGCGAGCAATGCGGTCATGTGGCGTAGTGCCGGGGAGAGATCCTCGAATGGCGGCAAGGCACCAGGTTCCTCGACTGGCTCGATGCTTGGAGACGGCGCTTTAGGTGCTTCTGGTTCCGTGGCCTGCGCTTCGCGGGCCCATTGCGGCATCGTAGGCGTGTCGTCCCATTCCTTCGGGATGCGTGGTGTAGCGACCTGCGGGGGCGCCGCTTCGGAAGGTTCATCGGACTCGGTGCCCGCGGCCGGCTCGCTGGGATCTGCTGGGTCTGCGGGGTTGACGCCCGGCTGGTTTGCGGCCGCGTAATTGGCCTGGGTCAGCTCGTTGAGCAGCTGCCGGTTACCGGCGATGGTGTTGGGGTTATTCGTTTTGGCCCGCAATGATTCGATGAATTCTGCTTCGTGCGGGAAAACCTTGAGCAGGTAGACCATCAGGCCGCGCTGCATACCGCGGGCGTACAGCCCGGCTTCGGCGAAGAGGGCCGCGGCCGGACGCTGAGCTTGAATCTGCTCGGTAATCATCGTGTTCAGGTGCGTGCTTGCACTGGCCGGGTCCTCCGTCTTGATCAGTTCCAGCGCCTGCATTTCCAGTTCGCGGCGAGCGGTCGACGTGGACAGATCTGGGGTGGCTTTACGGATGGCGCGGGCCGCGCTGATCAGCGGACGCGGATCGGTGCGCGGGTCGGTGAATTCGCCGGCCAGTTGGGGGCAGTCAGGTTCGGTGCGCTGGCCTGACTCGGTGACCGTGGCGATCAGTGATCCGGCGGCATTCAGCCGGGCAACCGCCGCGCCGTGCGCGACGCCCAGCCAGCCGCTGTGCAGATCGGCCGCGTCTTTATAGGAGGCCCGGCCCAGCGTGCAGTGCCCGTGCAGTGCGGTGAGCTGTTCAGCGCTGGGGGCTAAACCGGCTTCGGTGAGTGCATCCAGCGATTCGGTGTCCAGCTGGTGGCTGCCGCTGCGCCGCAGGGCGTCGGCGGCCTGGATTTGCAAGCGCGCCAGGGTCTGGGTGGCGCGCTCGGTCAGCCAAGCGAAATAGGCCGCGTGCCCCGGAGCGAGGACGTCGGAGGTGAATTGTGAACCGGCAGCATCCAGCGCGGTGATGGCGTGGGCCATCGCCAACAGGTGCGACTGGGTGCTGGTAAGTTCTTCCATACCCACCATCGTGCGTGCCGGGTGCGCTGGGGCGCACGGATCGGGCGCAGGCTGTGGATAAGGCCGGTTATGCCTCGGGTTTCAGCCTCGAGAGCACCCCGGTGATGACCTTTTTGTCGGTCGTCGGCCACATGGGAGGCAGAGAGCTTTTCAAGAAGCTGCCGTACCGCGCGGTGGCCATGCGCGAATCGAGCACCGCGACGACGCCTTTGTCTTGCACCGAACGGATCAGCCGGCCGGCGCCCTGGGCGAGGCGGATCGCCGCGTGCGTAGCCGAGACCTGCATGAAGCCATTGCCGCCGTGCTTGGCGACGTCCTCGGTGCGGGCCTTGGAGATCGGATCGTCCGGGCGCGGGAAGGGAATTTTATCGATGATCACCAGGCGGCAGGAATCTCCGGGCACGTCCACACCCTGCCAGAGCGTCATCGTGCCGAAAAGGCAGGTGTCGCGTTCCGCGGAGAAGTCTGCGACCAGGGATTTCATGCTCGCATCACCTTGGCAGAGGATTTTGACGTCGAGCTTTTCCCGGAGGATCGCGGCGGCTTCCTCCGCCGAGCGCTTGGAGGTGAACAGCGCCAGCGCCCCGCCGCCGGAGGCGCTGATCAAATCCTCGATCTCGTCCAGCGTTTCGGCTGCCAGCTGGCGCCCGGGCTTGGGCAGGTGCTTGGCCACATAGAGAATGCCCTGCTTCGGGTAGTCGAACGGGCTGCCCACGTCGATGCCGGTCCAGCTTGGGGCACCTTGCCCCATGAGCCCCAGCGAACCTGCAACCGCATCAAATTGCGAGCCGATGGCCAAGGTCGCGCTGGTGAGCACGACGGTACGCCCATCGAAGAGGCCCTCGCGGAGTTTGCCGGCGACCGATAGCGGTGCCACGTTCAGCGTCGCGGGCTGGGAATCATCGGTTTCCACATAACCGCGGCCCTCCACAAATTCGCGTGGCCGAGAGGTGTAGAGCACCTCGCGGCGTTCCTCGGCTTCGAGCATGCGGATCGCGTCGTCCATAATTGCCTGCATTTGCGAGCGGGCGGTCTGCCGTCCGCCGTCGGCTGGGGCGTTGGCCTCCGGTTTGGACAGGGCCAAAACCAGCCGGGCCTGTTCGACGATGTCGTTCAGGGCGATGCCCATATCTTCACGCAGCCCCTGTTCGAGCAGCCCGGTGGGCACGCCGGTCAGCGACTTTTCCAGTCGTGCCGTGGCCTTGGCCAGTTCATCGACGTTGACCCCGCAGTGCCGCTTGGCACCACCGGCGGCGGTGAGCACCATGCGGGCCGACAATGCCCCGGAGACCGAGGAGGTCACCCGGTCCTGCAGTTCATGGGCCTCATCGATGATTGCGACCTCGAAGTCCGGCAAGACCGAGAGCCCCTCAAAGGCGGAAACCGCCAGCAGCGCGTGGTTGGTGATGACCACGTCTGCCTCGGAGGCGCGGGCGCGGGCCATTTCGGAGAAGCATTCGTCGGCCATCGGACATTTTTGCGAGCCCAGGCATTCCATGGCGGACACCGAGACCTGTTTCCAGGCCTTGTCGCTGACCCCGGGGATCAGCTCGTCGCGGTCACCGGTGTCGGTTTTATCCGCCCAGTCGCGCAGCTTGAGCACCTCGGCGGCCAGCGGGGAGAACATTTGCCCGGCCGGAGCCGCCGGGGCATCCATTTCAAACAAGGTGCCCTCGTTATCGTCCGGATAGCCCCCGCCGAGCTTGTACTGGCACAGGTAGTTGGACCGGCCCTTGAGCAGTGCCACATCCATCGGACGCGACAATTTGCCCTTGAGCGATTCGAGCAGCCGGGGAACATCCCGCCCGACGATTTGCGACTGCAAGGCCAGCGTTGCGGTGGAGACGATCACCGGTTTGGCGCTGGTTTGCGCGTGCGCGAGCGCCGGGATCAGGTAGCCCATGGATTTACCGGTGCCGGTGCCGGCTTGGACCAACAGGTGCGTTTCCGCTTCGAGGGCTTCGACCACATGCTTGACCATTTCCTGCTGGCCGGTACGCATCGAACCTCCCATAGAGGTCACCGCGGTTTCGAGAAGGTCCAAGACCTGCGCTTGCTTATCCATGTAGGTTGTAAGGCTCCAATTGAACTGCCAGAGATTCGCGGACCTTCACGATCATCCGCGTTCCGTGTTCTGTGTGCTCGTTTTCCAGTATTTCCGATTCGCTCTGATGCAGCTTGGCAATCAGATCTCCACGGTTGTAGGGCAGCATAATTTCAAGCTGCACCGTGGGGCGCGGGATCGAGCTGCGGACCAGTTCCAGCAGTTCGGTGATGCCGGCCCCGGTGCGTGCGGAGACAACCGCGGTATTCGATTCGCGGTTGCGGATCCGTTCGATGACCATCGGATCGGCCACGTCGGCCTTGTTCAACACGATGATTTCCGGAATGTTCAGCGCGTCGACCTCGCCCAGTACGTGGCGTACCGCGTGGATCTGCCCCTCGGGGTCCGGGTGGGAAGCGTCGACGATGTGCAGGATCAGGTCCGAATCGGCGATTTCTTCCAGCGTCGAGCGGAAGGCCTCCACCAGCTGGGTGGGCAGGTTGGACACGAAGCCGACGGTGTCGGCCAGCGTATAGGTCAGCCCGTCGGAGGTTTGCGACTGCCGCACGGTGGGATCCAAGGTGGCGAACAAGGCGTTCTCCACCAGTACCCCGGCGTTGGTCAGGCGGTTGAGCAACGAGGACTTGCCCGCGTTGGTGTACCCGGCAATGGCTACCGCGGGGACCTGATTGCGCTTGCGGTTTGCGCGTTTGGCTTCACGGGCCGGCTTCATGGCCTTGATTTCGCGGCGCAGCTTGGCCATCCGGTCGCGAATGCGCCGGCGGTCCATTTCAATCTGGGTTTCACCCGGGCCACGCGAACCGATACCGCCGCCGGCGGCACCTACT
>DNHA01000105.1:0-223 GCA_003486025.1 Micrococcaceae bacterium
TTCCACCAGATGCAAACGGTCTTCGCGTTTAGCCAGGCGGTGCGCGGTACGTCGGCGCACCACATCGATGCGGTGGTCTACATACACGCTCAGCAATTCGCGCAGACCCAGGGTCCGTGGCTGGCCCTCAACCAGCGTCACATTGTTGATGCCGAAGGAGTCTTCCAACGGCGTGTATTTGTATAAAGCGGCCAACACCGCGTTCGGATTAAAACCGTTCTTC
>DNHA01000105.1:257-8324 GCA_003486025.1 Micrococcaceae bacterium
CGTCAGAGACGCCGACAATTTTCTTATTGTTGACGCCGTCCTTGATCTTCTCAATGACCTTCTCCGGGCCCACGGTGTAGGGCAGTTCGGTGAAGACCAATGCTGACTTGCGTGCGGAAATCTGCTCCAAGGCAACGGTGGCACGGGTACGGAACGCGCCACGGCCGGTACGGTAGGCATCCTTCACCCCGTCGAGCCCCACGATGGTTCCGCCGGAGGGCAGATCCGGGCCCGGAACGATTTTCATGAGATCTTCGACCGTCGCATCCGGATTTGCGATCAAATGCTGAGTTGCCGCAATCACTTCACCCAGATTATGCGGTGCCATATTTGTGGCCATGCCCACCGCAATACCGGTGGTGCCGTTGACCAGAAGGTTCGGGAATGCCGCGGGAAGAACCTCGGGCTGCATGAACTGATTGTCATAGTTCGGGACGAAGTTCACCACATCTTCGTCAAGGTTCGCGGTCATGGCTACCGCGGAAGCCGCCAGCCGGGCCTCGGTATAACGTGCAGCTGCCGGGCCATCATCAAGGGAACCGAAATTTCCGTGGCCGTCAATCAGTGGCAAACGCAGTGAAAAATCCTGGGACAGTCGGACCATGGCGTCATAGATCGCAGTGTCGCCGTGGGGGTGCAGCTTACCCATCACTTCACCGACCACGCGAGCGGACTTCACATGGCCTTTTTCTGGGCGCAAACCCATTTGCGACATCTGGAAAAGTATCCGTCGTTGCACCGGCTTCAAACCATCGCGGGCATCAGGGAGCGCGCGTGAGTAGATCACCGAGTAGGCGTACTCCAAGAAGGAGGATTCCATTTCGCTGGTGACATCGATATCGACGATGTTTTCGACGAAATCCTCTGGGATCTCAGGGGTTTTTTTGCGAGCCATTACTCTGTCTACGCCCTTCATCTGCTGCTTCACGGCCTAAAATGTTTTACTTTCGTGTTGCATCTGGGCGCAAACACGAAAGCGCGACTATTCTAAGCCTATGGTGGATCGTAAACTTTCAGCGGCATATCCAGCCCACTGGGAAGCAGATGTTGTTCTTCGCGATGGCACGACCGCGCATCTAAGGCCAATTACGCCCAAAGATGCTCAAGCCTTGCAAGTTATGCATAAACAGCAATCTGAAACTTCGGTTTACCTACGCTATTTTACGTATAAGTCATCGCTGACTCCTAAAGAACTCGACCGCTTCACCAATGTAGATCATCACAACCGGGTGGCGTTTACCGTGGTTCGCGGTTCAAAAATCATCGGGGTTGGCCGTTATGACCGTTTGGATGTTCCGACCGAAGCCGAAGTGGCGTTTAACGTGTCTGACGAATATCAAGGCACTGGTATTGGATCCATCCTGCTCGAACACCTTGCGGCAGCAGGGCGTGAAAACGGCATAGAGAAATTTACAGCTGAGATTTTGCCGGAAAATCGAAAGATGCTCACTGTTTTCTCTGATGCTGGTTATGCGGTGGCACGGCATTTTGAAGATGGCGTGATCATGCTTGAATTCCCCATAAACCCCACCGATAAATCTCGTGAAGTTACCGAGGCCCGTGAACACCGGGCCGAAGCAAGCAGCGTGGCAGCGATTCTGGCTCCTTCTGCGGTCGCTGTCATTGGTGCCAGCCGCTCGTGGGGGAGCATTGGGCACGACGTACTTGACCGACTAGTCGAAGGACGCTTCTCTGGAACTGTCTATGCGGTGAATGAGCAGGCCTTCGAAGTGGGCGGGTTGACCAGCTACGGAAAAATTACCGAGGTGCCGGGCCCAGTCGATCTGGCTATTATCTGTGTGCCTCGCGAACGGGTGCTGGAAACCATTACGGAGTGCGGCGCACACGGAGTTAAAAGCCTGATTATCATGACTGCCGGCTATGAATCGGTGCAGGGACTCCTGGAGCAGCGCGAACTTGTGGCTCTGGCCCGCGCCAATGGCATGCGCGTGGTCGGTCCTGCCTCCTTGGGCGTGCTAAACACAGACCCTGCTATCCGGCTCAATGCTTCGCTGGCCAGGGAATTGCCAATTGCTGGCAAGGTTGGCCTGTTTAGTCAGTCGGCCGCCATGGGGATCGTGCTGCAAGGCGCGGCAATGCAACGAGGCGTGGGTCAGAGCAGTGCCATCTCCGCCGGTCTACGGGCGGATGTCTCTGGCAATGATGCGATGCAGTATTTTGAAGATGACGAACGAACCGCCGTACTCGCCATGCATCTTGAGTCTTTCGGCAATCCACGTAAATTCTCGCGCATTGCTCGCCGACTGGCACGCAGCAAGCCAGTGATTGTGGCGAAATCAGATCTACTCGGGCGCCGGCTTCCACCTGGGCACTCGGTACGTCTAGGCGAAGCTCCGCCTGAAGCGTTGAACGCGATGCTCCGCCAATCTGGGGTAATTCGAGTCAGGTCCATCGAAGAATTGATGGATGTCGCTTCGTTGCTCTCCGTTTTTCCTGCTCCGGCCGGGCCGCAAGTTGCGGTGCTCTCCAACTCGTTGACGTTGGCTGAAATCGTTTGTGATGTCAGCGAGGGACGAAATTTGTTCGCTACCGCGCAACGCGAAGAGCTTGATTATTCGAAGGGCCAATCGCGCTCCACAGCGATACTGCGAGCCCGGGTCATGGATCTGGTTCGGGATCCGCAGGTGCACGCTGTGGTGGTGGCCCATTTGCCGGATATGGGCATGGACGCCACATCGGTTATCAAAGTGCTCTCCGAATTTAGCGGTCAAGACAAACCAGTGATTGCCCTGATGACCGGACTGACCGATTCGAAGTTCCGCGAGGGGGTGCATCATTCAATTCCCGTGTTTACCTCGCCGACAGAAACGATTGGTGCTCTGGCAAAGGCCTACGGTTACAGCCAATGGATGAACGTCCCCTACGAAGCCTTGCCTGAATTTCCGGACATTGATGCGTCCGGCGCCCACGAATACGTCGAAGAGTTGGTCAACGGCCTTTCGGGGACCGAACTTCAAGAACTTACTCACGAGCAGTCAGCCAAACTTCTCGGCTTTTATGGCATCAAGGTTTTCGAGTCGAAGGTGGTCAACAGCGCGCAGGAGGCTGTCGCGGCGGCTAATGGATTTGGCTGGCCTGTGGCGCTCAAGGCTAATGACCCGGACTTGCGCCAGCGCCTTGACCTGGGAGGGGTGCGTCTGAATATTCCAGACGCGCAGAGTTTAGAAGCTAACTTCAACCATATGAGCACGTTGATGGCGGCATACAACGTTAATTCCCTCGAAGTGCAGACTATGGCCCCGGCTGGACAAGCGTGCGTGATCAAGGCGGTCGAAGATCCGCTCCTTGGGCCTGTAATTTCCTTCGGCCTGAGTGGAGATCCAGTGAATCTGCTCAATGACTGGTCTCATGCCGTGGCACCGCTGACCATAGAAGACCTTGATACCTTGATCCGTCGGCCGCGTAGCAGCGTCCGACTTTTCGGATATCAGGGCCTACCCGCAGTGGATCTGACGTCGTTGAAAGATTTCATTGCCCGTGTTTCGTTGCTCAAAGAGCACCATCCATCGATCACCATTATGAACTTCACTCCGGTGAGTGTGGCCCAGGAATCGCTGAGTGTGTTGGGCGTCAGCATAAAAATCGGTGATGCCGAACAGCGCACCGATAGTGTCAGGCGCGCGCTGCGAAGTTGAGCTGAGGGCTGGCTTGGATGATTTGGTCGGTAGCACTCGGTAGAATTGGGTTATGAACTCACCAACGTATTCCACTACCGCTGGTGCTGAATTGCAGCACGATCTGGTCAGGGCAGGTTTTTACCCGCAGATGGTGCAGGATGTCTTAGCCGAAGCGATGATGTCCCAACCGGTACTTGACCACTATGTCCATCTTGAGACGCACTTCGATCACAACGAAGTGCATCGCCACATTACGGTGATGGTGCTCAGTGAAAAAGTCCTTTACATCATCCACGTTGATGATCAGCAACTTGATGATCACGGCAAAGACGTCATGGCGCAGGTTTCGACCGAAATGATCGCATTGCACCGCATTGCGTCCGTGGCCACCAATTACGTGTACCACCAGCCACAGCATTACCGCACCGGTGATGAAGTGCGAGAATTGACGTTCGGAATGTCGTGGAATGGCACTCGACGTATCGATTTGGAACCAGCTTCTTGTGCAGATCCGCAATGCGACGCGGACCATGGGCTGAGCGGAACCGCGCAGCCAGAGGACTTGGTCATCCGCGTGAGCGCTGAAGCCGACGGACAACGTGCGGTAAATAAAGCACGTGAATTCGCGGTGCGTCTTCGCCACGAAACCATCTGATTACCGATGAGCCAAGAAATCAGCAATCCGCCATTGCCTTCGCCACCGCAAGCACTGCCGGTTGCTCCCGCTTACGGGCAGTCAACATTGTCGGAGATTCTTCCGTCGGCTGCCACGGCACTCGGCGTTCCCGGCTATCTTAATCCGTTAGGGCTGCAACCCACGAAACGGGTAGCCCTGATCATGGTTGATGGCTTGGGCTGGAATCAGTTCAAATCCCATGTCGCGCATGCTCCATTTCTACGTTCACTCTTTGAGCGGACGCAAAAAATTGGTACTGGTTTTCCTTCGACCACTGCCACAAGTTTAAGTAGCTTGGCGATCGGTGTGGCGCCGGGGGAGCACGGCATGCTTGGCTATGATGTCGTCGATCCTGAGCGCCGCCGCGTGGTCAACCAGTTGGGCGGGTGGCCTGCAGACCTGAGTCCAGATGGTTGGCAAACTCTTCCCACGATCTTTGAGGCAGCTCGTGACCACGGAATTCATGTGGCCTCCGTATCCTTGCCCTTATTCGAGAAGTCGGCATTAACACGCGCGTCCTTGCGAGGCCCAAATTTTGTCGCCGCCAGGCAAACCAGTGCGCGGGCCAGAGCCACCCATGAGATTTTTGCCAAGAATCGAAATGCTCTGGTGTACACGTACTTCAACGAGCTGGACAAGGCCGGCCATAAGTTCGGTGTGGACTCGAGCCAGTGGCGAGATTGCCTCGAAGAAATTGACTACGTCATTAAAACGTTAGTTTCCCGGTTGCCGGAGGAGACCACCGTACTCATCACCGGCGACCACGGAATGGTGGATGTTCCCAGTTCGCAGCGCATTGACTATAGCCTGGAACCAGAACTTATTGATGGTGTAGAACTGACTAGCGGTGAACCTCGTGGTGTGCAGCTGAGCTTTGCAGCAGGGACTAGCGCAACCCAGCGCCAGCACGTGCGTGAAGCGTGGCAGCGTGCGTATGGCGCTAAAGCATGGGTGCTCAGCCGTCAGGAAGCGATCGACCTGGGCTATTTCGGCAAAATTTCAGAAGAGCACGCAGCACGTCTGGGTGACTTGATGATTCTGGCTGCCGAACCAATAGCTTTCTATGATGGCCGCAGGGTCTCTCCCACAGCTTTTGAGATGGTCGGACAGCATGGTTCGTTAACAGCTGGTGAACGATTTGTGCCGCTATTTACGCTCCGCACCAAGTAATTTACTTGAGTGCTAAGGCGCACACGATAAAAAAGCGAGAGGCACCGGGCAATGAATATTTGCACGGTGCCTCTCGCTTTTCGCGGATCCGACTATTTAAGAATCGGTGTCCTTTTTACGCTTTCCAAACATAATGTCATCCCAGCTGGGAACAGAAGACCGCTTCGGTTTGCGCGGAGCGCTATCCTCAGCTGAAGCACCATCTTCAGGGGTGGCATCTTCAGAATCTTCCTTATCGGTGACTACTACCAGCTGCGAGGTCCTTGAAGACACACCTTGAGATAGATGAGGGAATGAATCTTCCTCATCTTTGTCATACTTACTCATGCTGCGTTCAATGATTTCGTTCAACCGGTCATCCTTTGCAGGATCCCCGGGAGCTCGCTGCCCGCGACGAGCGTTGAGTAGGCTGACCAATTCCTCGGAGTCGTTGTTCTCCGCGGCAGGAGCTGGGGCCGAGGGAGCTTCAGCTTGTCCTACGGCCGCGATCGGACGAAAGTACTCAGGAGCCTGCTGCTCGCTCAAGGTTTGCGCCCAGCGGTTCAGGTTTTTCAAAGATTTACGCGATGGAGTGAAAGCCCACTTTGCGATATTCTCTTTGTCCTCATTCGAACCGTTGTCCAACGACTCAACATTCTCAGAGTGTAACGGTGAGTCAAACTGGGNNCGTGACAATCCACTGTCCTTCTGGATCTTTCCAGGAATTCCAGCGAGCGCGCTCGGCATCGATGTTCAACTGGTGCAGTCGATGTACCACCATTGATCCGAGATCCGCCGGCTCTTCACCGAAGACCTCTCGGTATTCGGCATCGGTTTGTGGTCCTGAGACCTCAACACGGCGAGCTAACTGCGCGATATGCTCGCGTTCTGCGAGTACCGGGCCCTCATACTTGATGATTTGCTCTACCGGAACATCCCACTCAAGTGAAAGATCATAGGCAGACGCTCCGGCGCGTACCCGCGCCTGAATCTCACGTGGCGAATGAACCGAAGACTCATCTCGGTTCCGTGGCGCCCGCGAGCGGGCGATTTCGGCCATTGCACTGCGCAGCGCATCGTCGACAGGAAGTTCAAAACTCATCCCGTCGTCGCTGCTGACCTGCAGGCTGGAACCATTTTCATGAATTCCTACCAGTCTCAGCTGACGCATTACTACCCTCCACACGGTCTATTTCCTGAGTAAAACTCTGCCACTGATGGGCCCATTTTCCTATCACCGCCCCGGGTGTGGCGCAAGATTAGTCTCAAGTTCATATCGCTTTGGGCCTTCCATGTCACCGGAGGGAATGTTGTGCCCTGTTAAACGTTATACTTTTAGGCCGGTACCGTTGTTCGCCAACAGGCTTCCGGTAGCGAGCATTTCGCCAGAAGAAAAGAGTTAAAAACGATTATGGTCAACAAAAACGTTGCTTCACGCGAGACCAGTCAAGACCGGTCCCGTGCCGAGCAGTTGGCCGCGGCAAAAAAATTGGGCACCGCTGCAAGCGCGAACCTGATCGATGAGAATGAAGCAGAGCTTGCCGAAGCTTTCATCCTGCCAGGTGGAGAAGCCGGTCAGGATGAAGCCAATGTTGACATCGTTCCGGAGCAGGCCGACGAATTCACTTGTGCCTCATGCTTCATGGTGCGTCACCGTTCGCAACTGGCGCGTGAAGAGCAGGGGCAAAAATATTGCACCGAGTGCGAAGGCTAACCCAGCAAAACTCGATGCAATATGTCTGTCACAGGAACGTCTGAATTACTTAGACGCTAATCGTCCGTTGGCTTTTCAGCCGGTACTTCACCGTGTTCATCGGCATGGTGGGATTCAGACTCGCGCTGGCCCTCTTCGGTGTATTCATACATCACGCCGTTGAGGGCGGCGGTCAGCTCTTCTGGACGACGTGTAGAGGTAATCCAGTAAGGTGTCTCATCGCGTGGATCGGTCACCTCGATGGTAACCACCGCATCTAGCCATCCGCGCAGGTTCATGAAGGCTAAACCGTGCAGCTTCTGACCTCGTTGCTTGAATGCCTCTTCACCACGGTAGCCGATCGCTTGGCCGACAAATTTACGCTCGATGGTAGCGCGGCCTACGGTGAGGTTTTCGCCGGTGACTTCCAACGTGGGAACCTTAAGCAAGAAGATGACCACAATGGCGACTAGGACAATCAGGCCGGTGGCGAAACCCCACGGGACACTGATCGGTGCGATAGCAACACCCGCGGTGATGGCAATCAATAAAGGCCAAATCCATGTGCCGGCCGATGGCCACAGCTTTTCACGGAATAAAACATTTGAAGCCTCTGGGCTAGGAGTACTCATACCCTCCAGTTTAGGCACTATTTTGCTGGCTATGAACCGCGCAGATAGCGGGCGGGCACGTTGAACTGCTCACGATAGAGTGGAGCAGGTAGAAAATGACCACACAATTCCTCGGGGGAATAAGCAAAACTTATGAACGAGCCCACGATTTCAGTAAAGATCAAGATGCTGGACCCGGATCTGCCGGTGCCAGGCTACGCGCACCCTTCTGACGCCGGAGCTGACCTGCATGCGCGCGAATCCGCAGTGCTCCAACCAGGAGAGCGGGCATTGATCCGC
>DNHA01000041.1 GCA_003486025.1 Micrococcaceae bacterium
CATCGGGGCCGCGGTTGCAGGTGCAGCTGCGGCCAAAGGGGCCGCTACGAGTGCGGCTACTGCCAAAATCTTTAAAGCTTTCATTTCAAACCCCAAAACTATTGAACTTATATACTTCGATTTAAGGCAGGTTGACTCCTGAGCTGCCTCCCATTCAAAGGAAACCAATGGAACAGATTAAGGTCCTCATCGTTGATGATGAGCCTCTTATTCGGCACGCGCTTAGCACGATCCTAGCAACGGATCAGGGAATTGTAACTGTTAATTCGGTACAAAATGGGCAAGAAGCTGTAGCCTACTGCGAAGCACACGAAGTAGATGTGGTCCTCATGGATTTACAAATGCCAATCATGAATGGCATTGAAGCTACAAAGAACATTAAATCCTTACAGGACAGCCCAGAAATCCTCGCGATTACCGCATTTTCCTCGGACGATTACCTGGTCCCGGTGCTTGTTGCAGGCGCCAGTGGTTACCTCGTTAAAGACACTGAACCAGGCGAAATTATTAAGGCGGTTTATTCCGTCCACAATGGCTCCGCTGCCATCTCACCGTCGGTTTCGGCTGATTTAATCACCGCGGTAAGAAGCGTTCACCGAACGCCTCAAGATACAGCGGACCTTATCGACGATCTGGGGTTAACAAACCGTGAAATGCAAATCCTCGGACTTCTCTCCGAAGGATTCAATAACACGGAGACGAGCCGGCGCTTGAATATCTCCGAGGCTACGGTAAAAACCCATATGGCGAAGATCTTTATGAAATTGGAAGTGCGAGACCGGGTGCAGGCACTCATTGCAGCAACACGGCTGGGGCTCATCGAGATCCCCCGCGATGCCTAAATGCTGTGAACTACCACTCTTCTAGTTGCCTAACTCCACTTTGCGGGAATAGATTCTGTCGTATTACGTTGAACATGAGCATAGACCACTCAAGTTTCTACTAGGAGGCTCATCTTGCCAGCTTTTTTCGGACCACCGTCAGACGGCTCGTTCGAGGAATTCCTCTCCCGGTTCCTCTCCTCACGTGCCCAGGCCGCGCGCCCCATCGACATTACACGTCTGCTCTCGCAGCGCACCCATGAAGCGGTATCCATCGCTGCCGGATTCGCTCACGAAAACGGGCATTCGGAAATTGATGCGTTGCACCTGCTTGTCGCCCTGCTCCGCACCGAGCCTGCCGGACAACACCTGAGTGCAATGGGTGTGGATCTTGAAGCCCTATCCAAGGACGCAATTCAGCGCCTGCCACGCCGCGAAGAGTCAACAGAGAAGCCATCTCGTCTCTCCGCCGCTGCACAGCGCAGTCTCTTTGATGCATATCAGGTTGCTCGAAACTACGGTTCGACCTATATCGATCCTGAACACCTGTTTCTGGCCTTTGTCTTCTCACCTGACTCCCCTGTGGGCATGCTGCTCGCACAGCACGGCATCACTGGCCAAAGCCTGCAACAGGCAGCCATGGAGCAAGCCCAGCGTGCGCAGTCCGGCGAAGCTGAGACAGGCGAAGAGCAGGATGTGTCAATGCTTGAACGCTACGGCACCGATTTGACCGCTTTGGCATCTGACGGACAAATCGATCCGGTCATCGGCCGCGATGATGAGCTGGCTCAAGTCGTTGAGATCCTGGCTCGCCGCACCAAAAACAACCCGGTACTTATCGGTGAAGCTGGCGTGGGTAAGACCGCTATCGCCGAGGGACTGGCTCGCGCCATTGTTGCCGGCGACGTCCCTGAGCAAATCCGCGGAACTCAACTGATCTCCATTGACCTACCGGGGATGCTCTCTGGAACGCGTTACCGTGGCGATTTTGAACAGCGCCTGACCGGACTGCTCGAAGAAGTCGCTGACGCTGAGGGGCAGACCATCATCTTTATTGATGAAATGCACCTGCTCGTTGGTGCCGGTTCCGGAGAATCCGGGAATATGGATGCAGCTAATATCCTCAAACCACGTCTAGCTCGCGGTGAATTGCACCTGATCGGTGCCACCACGCTGGATGAATTCCGCAAGGTTGAAAAAGATTCGGCTCTGGTTCGCCGCTTCGGCAAAGTCACCGTGGGAGAACCTTCTCAGGAAGTCGCCCTGGCGATCCTTGAGGGATTGCAGGAATCTTATGAAGATCACCACCAGGTGCAATACACCCCTGAGGCTTTGAAGGCTGCAGTCTCGCTGTCGGCGCGCTACCTGACAGACCGTCGACTGCCGGATAAGGCAATCGATCTGCTCGATATTGCTGGCGCCCGCAGGTCAATCGCCGCTGGTGGCACCGAAGACGTACAAGCGCTGCGCAATGAGCTGGTCGAGGCAGACAGAGAAAAGGCCCGTGCAATCGGCGAGGAACGCTATGAAGATGCCAGTGCATGGCGAGATCATAATGCTGCCCTCACCGAGCGCATTACCGCTGCCGAAAAGGCCGGGGATTCCGGGATTACTCGTATCGTTGATGAAGCCCAAATTTCCGAGGTCATCTCCCGCTCTACTGGAATCCCGACCTCCCGGATCAACGGGGATGACAAGAACCGCTTGGCATCCTTGGAAGAACAGCTGCATGCCTCGGTTATCGGCCAGCACGACGCAGTTGCTGCGGTCTCCCGTGCGGTGCGCCGTAGCCGTACCGGTTTAGCTCCGGCACAGCGTCCAATTGGTTCCTTCTTGTTCCTCGGTCCGACCGGGGTAGGTAAAACCGAGCTGGCTAAGGCTTTGGCTAACAACCTCTTCGGTTCAGCCGACGCCTTAGTACGAATCGATATGAGCGAGTACGGAGAAAAGCACACCGTCTCGCGGCTCATCGGTGCTCCTCCAGGCTATGTGGGGCATGACGAGCCGGGACAGCTGACCGAAAAGGTACGCCGCAACCCGTACTCGGTGATTTTGCTCGATGAAATCGAGAAGGCTCACCCAGATGTATTCAACGTGCTTTTGCAGGTTTTGGATGACGGACGTTTGACCGATACTGCCGGACGCACCGTCGATTTTTCCAACACCCTGATCTTGATGACCAGTAACCTCGGCGGCGAATACCTCGCGAACAAGGCCGGTAACTTTGGTTTCACCTCGATCAACGCGAGTAGCGAGAAGGCTGAAATTCGGGCCAAGGTCATGGGCAAGGTACGTGAGTTCATGCGTCCCGAGTTCCTGAACCGCCTGGACGAGGTATTGCTCTTCGGTAAGCTCAGCGAATCTGAGATTGCGCAGATTGTGAAACTGGTTCTCGATGAGACCGGCAAGCACCTGGCGGAACAGGAACTGAAATTGCACGTCACCGACGCTGCCATTTCATGGTTGGCCACGGAAGGCTACGATCCAGAATTTGGTGCTCGTCCGCTGCGCCGTCTGGTTCAGCGCAAGGTCCAAGATGCTATTGCCGACCTGCTGATCGGTGATGAGCTCAACGCCGGCGACACCGTAGAGGTCGACTTCGCTGCAGGACAGCTAAAGGTTGCCAAGCAGCTCCCAGCTACGGAAATCGCACCAAGCGAATCGGTCATGGACTACTTCGGTAGCTAAGAAGTTCCCTCAAGCGGGGCTAGCGGATCATTTCGATCCGTTAGCCCCGCTTGTGTTTTATCGCCACTATCGATTCCAGAATCTGCCCGTTACTGCGCAATAACGTCTCATCTGGTTCCGTCGGAAGGCCTCGATAGACTGACGGTTGACCAAATACCTGGGAGGTTCCATGCGCTCGCGTCTTCTTTTTACCATTGCTGCTGTGTCTTTAGTGTTGGCAGGATGCTCAAGTCAGCCCGACGCGAGTGTCTCGGCATCTCCGCCGACCGGCAAGGAAACGCACGCTCCTGTTGCTTCTGCTTCACCTTCGGCTTCGGCTACCTCTACTGTTGAAGCGGCGGCTGTTTCGCCCACTCTAGAGGCAAGTGGACAGGATTGGGCCGACTCGAAAATCCAAGCTTGGTTGGATAATTCGGGGATCAAATCGGTGAACGGATTCTATCCCCCAAACAATTTAATGATCAGTTGGAGCAGTTCAGAACC
>DNHA01000098.1 GCA_003486025.1 Micrococcaceae bacterium
ATAACTATTATCTGGGTGTTCTGCTCTCTCTGGCGTCTGGCAGTCCAATCACATATCTAAATGGATGTCGGAAGATGCGCAACCTGACGCCGCGTAGCGAGCAGCTTGTGCGTCCACTGGAAAATCATTGGGGCTGGAGCCAGCCCGCAGAACCCTGAAGCTGCGGGGCCACTTGCGTGTGCAGTTGCATGTCGTTGCATTGGCGGATCGGCCCGATGCCCGCCCTATGGTTTTCGAGGTCCTGAATACCTTCATCTCGCCCTACGGCGTGGTGCGGACCTGGCTATTGACACCCTTGCGGCCTACCGAGGCGAGACGGAACCGGCGAGCGCCCAACGCGATCCCATTCACGCAATCCACGCATTGCCCATCGGTAGCAGAACCGGCAGATTCGGCTCCATCAAACAGCAATCTGCCGGACCCATCTGCCGCATTGAACTGCGTGACAGCCACCGGATGAGAATCCGCAGAAAGTTTTTTCAACTTATTTCAATCCTTTTCCCATCTCGCTCCGAATGCTTCATGACAGCCCGCACCAACAGGGTCGGGGAAATACGACGAGACTTCCCGTCGTAAGGCAAGGAGATAGACATGCAGACACTCAACCGCAAATTCGTTGGAGCACTCTCGCTGGTCGCAGTTGCAGCAATGGGATTGACCGCTTGCTCGACCGGCTCCGAAACCGCAGAGCCATCAGCTTCCAGCTCCATGGCCGCCCCAAGCAGCTCGGCAATGGCCAGTGAGTCGCCAATGGCTGACTCGGACATGGACCCAGCAGCTAACCTCGTTGGCTCGGGTTGCGCGGCTTACGCCGAAGCAGTGCCAAGTGGCGACGGCTCGGTAGCCGGTATGGCCAAGGACCCGGTAGCCGTGGCAGCTTCGAACAACCCGCTGCTCAAGACGCTGACCGCGGCAGTGTCCGGAAAACTGAATCCAAAGGTGGATTTGGTGGACACCCTCAACGGTGACGAGTTCACCGTCTTCGCACCCGTTGATGACGCTTTCGCAGCAATCCCTGAAAAGGACCTCAACGCAGTGGTCAAGGACGCAGATATGCTCAGCGGCATCTTGACCTACCACGTGGTCCCCGGCCAGATTGCACCGGCAGACCTTTCGGGTGACTACACCACCGTTGCAGGCCAGGATCTTGAGGTCACCGGCAGCGGAGATGACCTGAAGGTCAACGGCGCTTCGGTCATCTGTGGTGGCGTGCAGACCGCCAACGCTACCGTCTACCTGGTAGACGAAGTATTGATGCCACCAGCAGAAAAGAAGTAGTCGAAGCTGACTACCAGCAAGACGTCCACCGCCCGATGGCCGGTACTTGGTGCTTGATCATCAAGCACCGGCCATCGGGCGGTTAACACCCTCTTGACCGGCTAGGTCGTGGATACCTTCGCCGGACAACGGAAAAGGAGATATGAACAGAGCTGACACGGAACAATTGAATCCCGGCTCCGATGATATTCTCGACACCATGGACAGAGCACCGAGCGGGACCGGGACACAGGCAGAAGCAGACCCTGGATCCACTGAATATTGGAGCGGTCTATGCCGACGCGTCGCCGAAGGTGACCATCAGGCCTTCGATTCCCTGTATGCGGAGTTATCTCCGGTGGTGTACGGAATCTCGGTACGGCTGATTCGCAATTCCGCGCAAGCTTCCGAGGTCGCTCAGGAGGTCATGCTCGAAATCTGGAACAACGCGCACCAGTATTCCCCAAGCACCGGATCCATCTACGCGTGGGCTTCAACGATCGCCCGTCGCCGGGCCATTGACCGGATCCGTTCGGAGGAAGCGCGGACCACTCGTGAAGACCGCAACTTCACCGTTGACCGGGAAGTCGCACAAATCGATGATGACTTGATGGCTCAAGTTGATTCGGAGCAGGTCCGCAATTGCCTGGGAACCTTGACCGACAAGGAAAAGCAGACGGTCATTGACACCTACTACGGCGGCAGCACCTATGCACAGGTGGCCGAACGCCGCCAGATGCCCCTGGCCACGGTGAAATCTAGAATCCGCAGCGCCTTGCAGCGCCTGAAGACATGTTTGGAGGTGGCATAAGTGGATCGCCAGAATCGTGACGGCTCATTGAGCACCGAAGATCATGAACTGCTGACCGGGCTGGCCTTGGAAGCCTTTGATTCACCCGAGGAGCGGGAACGCGCCGAGAAACTGGTCAGCTCCAATGAGCAGGCCGCCCAATGGCTGCGAGGATACCGCGAGACCCTGGCACGCCTCGACCGGGCCACGGCCGTGGAACCCCCGGCGCAGTTGCGTGAGAAGATCTTCGCCGAGCTTCCGGAGCAAGCATCCCCAGCACCAATTTCGCTGAGCGAACGCCGCGAGCAGAAGCGGCGCGGAATGCCTCGCTACGGTTGGCTTGCGGCCGCCGCCGCGGCAGTGGTGCTAGCCGCCGTGCCGAGCGCTATCGCAATCAACCAGCACCAGCGTGCAATCACCGCGGAATCCGAAAACAACGAGCTGCTTTCAGTGCTCGATGGCCAGCAGGTGAAGGTGGTCAACGCACAAATGCCGGACGGCAATGGCGCGATGACCCTGCTTGCTTCCTCCAAGGGTACGGTGGTGCTCGGCCACGATCTGCCGGCCATGGACCAGGAGCACGATTATCAATTGTGGACCATTGCCGCAGGCGGAACTCCAGTTCCTTCCGATGTGGTTCCCCACGGCGACTGGAGCGCACAGTTACCGGCCATGCCAGAGGGTACAACGATCGCTTTGACCGTGGAACCGGCGGGTGGCTCCCAGGCTCCGACCACCGATCCGGTGATGGTGCTGGTCGGCTGAGTGGGCAATGGAGAAGCGGTGATTTAGCTACGTAGGCTAAATACATTAGTCTTTGGCTATGAGGCAAGACCCCACGACCCAGCCCGCGCAGCCCCTCCAACTGGTGTTGTTCCGCGATGACCTGCGCACGATGGACCACCCGGCCCTGTTAGCCGCACGGGAAGCCGGGCCCACCCTGGCGGTCTTCATCCTGGATGAGCAGTCCCAGGGGATCAGGCCGCTGGGAGCCGCGGCCCGCTGGTG
>DNHA01000259.1 GCA_003486025.1 Micrococcaceae bacterium
TGCTGGCGCTGAAGGCAACACCGCCGTCTTGCCAGAGCTCAAGGAACGAGTGCTAAAGCTCGCCGAGGCACACCCACTGTACCCGGAACTTAAAAAGGTTTCCGAGTAACAGCTTCTAATTGACGGAGGGCCCGGAAAGCAGAAATATCGCGTTCCGGGCCCTTTGTTTCTCTCGCATCTGGCACCCACAGAAAAAGCGGGGCACGGGTACAAACCACAAATTTCTACCCCACCACACAATTATTTGGTGCCCTGAGCACCGAATTCTCTCTGTTCTAAGGAAGTGACCCGTCATGGCGGTCAGCGTATTTGATTTGTTCTCGGTTGGCATTGGACCATCTTCCAGCCACACCGTGGGACCAATGCGTGCGGCGCACGCATTCGTGGCCCAGGTGATTCGTGAAGGCAAGCTTGAATCCCTCACCTCCCTGCGCATTGATGTTTACGGTTCGCTCGCAGCGACCGGCCGGGGCCACGGAACCTTCACCGCGATCATGCTTGGACTCGAAGGGTACGAGCCAGAAAATATTCTGCCAGCTGAGGTTGACGAGCGATTGGCGCAGATGGAACAAAGCGGAGTACTTCGCTTTGCAGCCCAAATGGATGCTCGCAAGGACCTGAACTACACCGTAAACGACATGATTCAGCGCCCGCTGACGGTGCTGCCTCGCCACACCAACGGCGTAAAGTTCATCGCTCTCGATTCAGCGGGCGAAGAACTGCTGAACGAAACGTTCTTCTCTGTCGGTGGCGGGTTTATCGTGCGCGAAGGCGCCGAAGAACGCCTTGAAAAAAACCTTGAAAAAAAGGTCAAGCAGCAGCCGTACCCGTTCACCACCGCTGCACGGTTACTGGAACACTCGAAGAATTCTGGCAAGTCAATTGCCGAGATCATGATGGCGAACGAAGAGACCTACCGTACCCGCGAAGAAATTCGGTCAGGCCTAGTTCATATTTACAAGGTCATGGAGGAGTGCAAAGACGCCTCCTTGGAACGTACCGGAGTGCTTCCCGGAGGACTCAAAGTCCGTCGCCGCGCCCCAGAATGGCATGAGCGTCTCCGCAAGGAAGACAAAGACCGCGATCCGGTGTTCTGGCAGGAATGGATCAACCTGGTAGCGCTGGCAGTCAACGAAGAAAACGCTTCGGGCGGCCGAGTCGTGACCGCACCGACCAACGGTGCAGCCGGGATCATTCCCGCAGTGCTCTTCTATGCCACCCATTACGCCCCCGGTGCCAAATATTGGAACCAAGAGGAAAAAGACGACGCTGTCGTGCGCTTCCTGCTCACTGCCGGCGCTGTAGGTGTGTTGTACAAAGAGCAGGCTTCGATTTCGGGTGCCGAGGTCGGTTGCCAGGGCGAAGTCGGTTCTGCCTCATCGATGGCAGCCGGTGGCCTGGCCGAAATCCTCGGCGGTACGACGGCTCAAGTGGAGAACGCCGCAGAGATCGCAATGGAACACAATCTTGGGTTGACCTGTGATCCTATTGGAGGTCTAGTTCAGATTCCGTGTATCGAGCGTAACGCGATTGCAGCTTCCAAAGCGGTGAACGCCGCGAAAATGGCGCTGATGGGAGACGGGGAACACCACGTCACTCTGGACGAAGTCATCATCACCATGCGCGAAACTGGCAAGGACATGAGCGATAAGTACAAGGAAACAGCGATGGGCGGTTTGGCCGTCAACGTTGTCGAATGCTAGTCCGATAGGCAGCAAAGAGCGTGTGGTGGCAGCTGGACACCACACGCTCTTTGCGTCTGCTGATGTGATCTTGTCGCGCTGATGCCGCTTGCGGACGCGGAAGATGATAGAAATGAAACAAGGTGTTCCTCGGGTGCCAGCCCGGACCTATTTCAGGAGGTGAGCTGCATGGACGATGGTTCTAGTCGATCTATGTACACGCGACCTCCCTTTTTTCTTCGTTAGGCTGAGCTTAAGAGCTGGGTTAAATGGTGGGGTATCGCGCTTCGATTCCTTTTCGTTTCGCTTCATTCAGCGCGCGAAGACCGAATGACTTGTCACCCGATTATTCTCCGGGTGGTGATTCAATTGTGCTTCGCATGATCGCCCGGAATGACGCGTCTAAACACCGTTTGGACAGATCTCTATGCGCACTTCAAATCAAGTAGACTTTTCAACCATTTCTTCGCGGATTCAAGGTCTTTTAGAATCACAGGATTTCACAGAACTTGCGGTGCTCCTGCGCGAGCTGAATTTGCCGCAAACTCTGCAACAGCTCCATCGGCTATCGGCCAAAGAAATGGCCATCGCTTATCGGCTGCTTGCTAAAGAGCAGGCACTGGCGGTCTTTGCCCGCTTGGACCCGGCCTTGCAGGCCGAACTTATCAACGGCTTGCAACACGATACGGTCAGCGAAACCTTCGCCGTCATGGCTGCCGATGATCGCGTGGCGCTCCTCGATGAGCTGCCTGCCCATTTGGCGGCAACGCTGCTGCAAGGGCTGGACTCAGCGCAGCGCGACGAGGTCAATGTCCTGCTGGGGTACCGTGCCGGAGCCGTGGGCCACCTGATGAATCCATACTTTGTCATCACCCACCCGGAACTGAGCGTGCGTGAAAGCATGCAACGAGTGCGCGCCAAACTTGAGACTGCAGAAAGCGTTTATACCCTCGTAGTTACCGATTCGACACGTCGGCTACGTGGCGTCGTTTCATTGCGTGACCTCCTGGCCGCAAAGGAAGAACAACTGATTTCAGAGCTGTTGACCCCTGATGATGGTGTCAGCGCCGAAGAACCAGTGCTGGAAGCTGCCCGGCACGTGGTGCTGAGCCAGGAGTTGCTGACCCCGGTGGTGGATTCTGAGCGTCGTGTGGTGGGAGTGTTCAGTAATTCTGATGCGGTCTCGGTGCTAGCAAATTCCGATGAACAGCGTGCTGCTCGTAGCGCCGGCGCCGAACCATTGCGGCGGCCTTACTTGAGCACCACGATTGGTTCTTTGGTCAAAAGCAGGATCGTCTGGTTGCTCGTCCTGGCAGTCGGCGCGACGCTCACCGTGCAGGTACTTTCGAATTTCGAGGAAACCCTCGAATCCATGGTTACGCTGAGCCTGTTCATCCCGCTCATGGTAGGTATCGGAGGAAATACCGGGAACCAAGCGGCAACAACCGTCACCCGGGCGCTGGCGATGGGGGATGTCAGGGTGGGGGACATCGGACGGGTCTTGCTGCGCGAACTTGGCGTGGGGCTGACGCTCGGAGTGAGTCTGGGAACTATCGGTTTTGGTGTAGCTGGTTTCATCTTCGAGTGGTCCATCGCGGTGATCATCGGGATCACACTTGTGGCTCTGTGCACTATCGCTGCCGGAGTCGGTGGAGTGATGCCAATTATCGGCAAATGGCTGAAAGTTGATCCCGCGGTATTTTCCAACCCCTTTATCTCCACCTTTGTCGACGCTGCCGGACTGATTGTTTATTTCTCCGTGGCAGTCGCTGTTCTCGGACTCTGATACCTAGCTCACAAAAGTGCTTGCCGAGGAATAATTTCTCGAACCCAAACGTCACACTAGGCATGCCCCAAAGCAAACTGTTTACCCCAGTCACTATCCCAACGAAGGCCGGAAAAGGACTCACACTGCGCAACCGCGTGGTTTTGCCTCCTATGTGCCAGTACGTGATCGATAAGCACGATGGAGTACCCACTGCGTGGCAATTGGCGCATCTTGGATCCATGGCTCACGGCGGTTTTTCACTGGTGATCGCTGAAGCTACCGCCGTGGCCGCCGAAGGACGCATCTCGGATCGGGACGCGGGACTGTGGAACGACCAGCAAGTTGAAGCGTGGAAGCCAATTACCCAGTACATCCGCTCGCACGGAGCCGCCGCTGGCGTCCAATTGGCCCACGCCGGCGTCAAAGCTTCAACCTACGGCTGGTTGAAAGAATTCGAAGATCAGGGCAAGGTCGGCAGCCTCAGCGCAGAAGACGGAGGCTGGGAAACCTTTACCTCCAGCGACGAGGATCTCTACGGGCTAAATCCGGGCACCGAGATGAGCGTCGAACAGATCGCCAGTTCCGTCCAAGATTGGTCCGAGGCTGCCAAGCGTGCAGACGCTGCAGGATTCGACTTGATTCAGATCCACGCCGCACACGGCTACCTGATTCACCAGTTCCTCTCGCCGCTGTCCAATAAGCGCACCGACCAGTACGGGGGCAGCTTTGAGAATCGCACTCGCTACTTGCGTGAAATCGTGCAGGCCATTGTCAAGGTTTGGCCAGAGCACAAAGCCCTGGGCATCCGGTTCTCCGGTGAAGACTGGGTTGAGAGCGGCTGGCGCATTGCGGACACCGTGAAAATCGCCACCGAACTCTACTCATACGGTGTGCGGGCATTTGATCTGTCCAGTGCCGGAATCGGGGCCTTCCACGGCCCTACCGGCCCCGGCTACCAGGTACCGCTTGCCCAAGCAGTGAAGCAAGCATTGCCGGAGGACGCATTTGTGACCGCGGTAGGTGTCATCACCGATGCGGTCCAAGCCGAACACATCCTGGTCACCGGCCAGGCCGACGGTGTCAGCGTGGGACGCGCCGCTCTGGGTGCTCCGCAGCGGCCAAATCGGGCGGCTCAGCAGCTTGGCGCGCCAAAATCCCACCCACCTCAGTACTGGCGCGGTCGCTGGTAATAAGCGTAGGTCGGGTAACGATTCCGGGTTAACAAATGGGATCTTTGCGCTTTGCTCTTCCGGCTATCGACGTGCGATGTTACGTTAGTCACACGGATCTAGTCGCACCGCGACCAGGGGTCGCGTGCGGAAGGGAGTCAGCATGGCACTACGCGCGGATTCTAATGGAATCGACGCTTCGCTCTATCGGAAAACTGGTTCATGGTGCACCGCCTTGGTGGATGCATCGCTCGGAACCACCGCAGCGCACGAAGCAGCCGACCGGCTGCCGGGGGAAGTAGCTAAGCTGCTGACAAGCCAGCAGGCCGATGCCGCGGACATTGAGGCGCTCACCAATGCCATAGAGGCCACTAAAGGTCTCCGTGCGCCGGTAGCTCGCTTCGTGGCAGTTCACGATGGGGCGGTGGTACTCAACGAACTCATTCCAGGGCTCAAAGTCGAATCCGCTGCAGTGGATGTGGGGCCATTTCCGAATTTCACCGCTCTTGCCAGAGCGCGAGGCGGAGCTTTCTCCTACCTCGTGGCCGAGGCCGGACGCGACGGGGGCGAGGTCCATCTTTACAACACCGCTTCGCCAGAACGCATAGCGAGCCGTGGGGTAGTTGGCTTACCCGAAGAGATCCACCGGGCACGCAAGGTGCCTAGCGAATACGATCAGCCAAAAAATCAGTCCGCAGCAGATGAGATGGCGCGGCGAAATGCCGAAGAAGTCGCCGAGCTCATTACCGCCATGGCAAAAGACACCTATGTTCGGCTGATCGTGCTTTCGGGCGATGTGAAATCACGTGAAACGATAGCTGGGATGCTTCCCGGGGCGCTGAAACCCTATGTGGTAGTCCTCGATTCGCATACGCGAACTGGTGGCGCCGATTCCAAGCAGGTTGATGAATCAATTTCACGATTGATTTCCGAAACCCATGGAGCGGCAATCGCAGAGCTTGAACAGCGCGTATCGGCACAGACCGGTAATGGCCGGGCACAGTTGGCTGTGGGGCTTTCCGAGGTTGTTTCGGCTCTTGCAATCTGCCCAGGCGGAAGTCGTTTTGGTAGGCCAGTATCAGGACGAACACACCTTGCGAGCCCTGTCCGGAGAGCCGTGGCTGGCGCATGAAGAAGGCGATGATCATGCTGACTTGGTGCTTGGCCAGTGGCCGGCACCGGAAGTTCTGCTTCGGGCCACCGCCTTAACCGATGCGACGATCCGCTACGTTCCGGACGCCATCTTGCCATCGGGCGCAGGAATCGTGGCGTTACTGCGTTGGGCTAAATCCTGAATGATCAATAAAGCGCCGTCGGAGAATCCAAAGATCTCTCCGACGGCGCTTTGCTCTGTCTGGGCTAGAGCTATCGGGCTGGGGGAGGAGGACCGTTGATTTCGTCCTCGGTAGTGGTCTGTGCAGAATAGGGAGGCTGCTGCGAGTGCTCAGCCGGGTAGGCTGCCTCTTGCTCGGTGGCCGGAGGAGCCCAGTATGCCTGCGTTGGAGCGCCAGCAGGGAAGTGCATTGGCCACGGCTGCAAGAGCTGTGGGGCTTGGCGTCTAGGTTCTGGACCGGCGGTGCGCTGCAACGCATGGCGCTTAGCTACCTGAAGCAGCACGTAGGCTACTAGCGCGGTAAATGCGACCGAGGTCAGCAGGCTTGAAAGGGAAGACTGCGAGGAATTGATATCCACCGCACCCGCGGCCCCGAGCAAGAATAGTCCCACGTTGTTGATGACGTGCACGGCAATTGCCGCTTCGAGACCGCCGGTGCGCCACGTGAGGTAACCGGCGACGATGGCAAAGAAAGCAACGTCAAGCAGGCCGTAAATATCGTAGAGGTGTCCTGCGGTAAATAGCGGAACCGGGAGCAAAATAGCGAAGAGCGGGTGCTTGAGCCAACTGCCAAGAGTTTGCATCAGTAGGCCACGGAAGACTAGCTCTTCGGCAGCTGCCTGGAATGGAACTAGCAATACGACCAGTAGGGCGAAGAACAAGGGCTTAGCGGGAAGGTTCTCCGGCGGAATTTGGGCCGAGGCCACTGCTCCGGTGGCTTCTAGGCCCAGGCTGATTCCGAAATAGAGGGCATAGAGCACCAGGCAGATGCCCGTGCACACTCCCAACCAGCGCAAGCGGATCTTTCCGGTGACCGAGAAAAGCAATCCCACCGGTCGGGGACCGAGGAATAAGTAAGCGAGGTAGGCAACCGGTATGAGCGCAATCAGCGAGAGCATGGTGAACAAGAAAACGAATGGGTCTGCCATGTTGGTCGCTTCAAAAGCCATCATGATCTGGTTGTTCGGATCATCGAGCTGGCTGCCCAAACTGCTGAAGAGCACGATCAAGAGCCCAACGAGCAAGATGATGGTCAACACAACATAAAAGCCCACAGCGGTTCCGAGCAGGGCCAAGGGGCGCCACCAAGCATAATCGGAACTGCGGCGCATTAGCCGATGATATTCATACCTAGGTTCTTCGGTGTTAATATTGCCCGGTGAAGTCCCGCGGTTCTCAGACAAGCTCATAGAACAATCTTCGCCCCGAAGAGGGCGAATAGGCATGAGCCTTGCGGAGGATTTGTTGAGTCATCCTTTGGGGGTGTTCCTGAGAACTAGTTCAGGTTCGCTGGCTAGACTTGGGCGCGACGAGTTTTGATTAATCCTTTGAGGAGTGCACCGACCGTGGGCCACAGTCACAATCACGATCAGCCGATTCTGCAAGATCCTGCGCGGAGACGCCGAGCATCAATTATTTTGTGGGCACTGCTAGCTCCGGTCGGCGCGTTGGCCCTGATTATGGTGATCGCGCTGTGGCCGCAAGGTAACTATGACCGTTTTGCCTTGGATGGGGCAATGGATACCACCGGTGGCGCAAGCATGGCGGTGGGCACGGTGACTAGGTCATTAATTCAAGATTGCCCCTCGAGCATGGGACTTGAAGAAGTTGGCGGTAAAACACTTGAATGCAATGTCACCTACCTGATGCCTGACAGTGGCGGAGCGGAAATTGCCCTGGAGATTCCGCCCGAACAATTGCACTCTCGCGAGGCCCGTCCAGGAGATCAAATTCGATATCTAGATCTTTCTGCGGTGGGATCTGATAGTGGCAGCCCTTATGTTTTCGTGGATTTTGTCCGCACCTTGCCAATGTCACTGCTAGCAGTGGCTTATGGGCTAGTGGTGGTGCTGGTGGCCGGGTGGCGCGGAGCGCGTGCGGTGATTGGGCTTGTGGGCGGCATCGCGTTCATGATCATCTTCATGGTCCCTGCCTTGCTGGAGGGCGGAAATCCTGTACTGATCGCGCTGACGGGGTCTACCGCGATTATGTTTGTGGCGTTGTATTTTGCCCATGGACTGAACGCGAAAACTTCCACAGCTTTATTGGGAACGCTCTTTGGTTTGGCGGTGACAGCTGGACTTGCGGTGTGGCTGACAGATGCCGCGGCGCTGACCGGCGCGAACGATGAACACGCGATGACGCTGTCCACCGTGGTACCCCAGATTTCCCTGCCTGGCTTACTCATTTGCGGTTTGCTGGTCGGTGGCATGGGTGTGCTCAATGATGTGACCATTACTCAGTCGGCCACCGTATGGGAGCTGGCCGAGACTGCGCCGCATGCCACCGCCAGAGAACTATTCTTCAAGGGGATGCGCATCGGACGCGACCATATTGCCTCCACCGTTTACACCATTGCCTTTGCCTATGCCGGTGCCGCCCTTCCAATTCTCGCGATTGCGGCGCTCAGCGATCAGAGCTTTGGCACTACTTTGAGTTCTGGCTCGATGGCCGAAGAAGTGATTCGAATACTTATCGGTTCCATCGGCTTGGTCCTTGCGATTCCGGTAACTACAGCCATCGCTGTAGTAGTGGTCAAGGCGACAGGCACAGGTGGTGCTCACGGGAAAGCTAGTGCATTGCAAGGGCGCCGAGCGAAGCTAAGTGCGAATGATTCTCAAATCTAATGTAGAATAGTTCTCAATAGCGTGCTTTGTGAATGGAGACTGATAGATGAAAAACCGTGGATTATTAACTTCAATCGTAGCGATCCCGCTTGCCGGAATACTGCTGGCCGGATGCGCCACCGGTGATGCTTCGGGAACCTCAAGTTCGAACGAAGCCTCCGCTAGCGGAAAAATTGAATTAGTGACCACGACAAACGTCTATGGGCAGATTGCCCGCGAGATTGGCGGTGAGCGCGTTGCGGTCACCGAAATCATCACCTCTCCCGCTCAGGATCCGCACTCCTATGAACCCACGGCGCGAGACAAGCTCACTGTTTCCAGGGCGTCAGTGGTCTTGGCCAACGGTGGAGGGTATGACCAGTTCATGGACTCCCTCGTCAGCTCCCTTCCTGCGGACCAAGCGGAGCAAGTCCATCTGATCCATGCGGCGGATTCTTCCCCGCTGGCCAAGGAGCATGGCGACGAGCCGGCGCATGATGAACATGCGGCGGACGAGCACTCTGCAGATGAACATGCGGCAGATGAACACGCGGGACATGACCACGCGGAATACAACGAACATATCTGGTACGACTTGGACTCCATGCAGGCACTGGCTACCGAACTTGCCTCCGAGCTGGGACATGCCGACCCTGAGGGCGCGAGCGGCTATGAAGCGAATGCCAACACCTTTGTCCAAGGAATCAAAGATCTGCGTGAGCAGCTCACGGCCGCGAAGCTAGCCGGACGCACCTATGCAATGACCGAACCGGTCCCATTCCATCTGCTTGAAGATGCTGGAATGAAAAATAAGACCCCTGCCGGGCTCAGCGAAGCAGTTGAAGGCGGCGCAGGAATCGCTCCGCTGTCACTCAAAGACCTCGGCGACTCGTTGAAGGCGGGCAAGATTGACGTTCTTGCCTACAACGTGCAGACCGAAGGGGCGGAGACCGCATCCTTGCGTTCAGACGCCCAGACCGGCAAAGTCCCCGTGGTGGACTTCCGCGAAACGATCACCGATGATTCAAATTACCTGGTATGGATGAAGAAAAATATTGATGCTTTGTCCTCCGCGATCAACGGGTAATCACTACGTAGACTGAAGGTATGTCTTCGATTACCACGCAAGTCAATCAAGTCGCTGGTCGCGCCAGATCAATATTCGCTGAGCGCGCTGTGCGTTCGCAGATCACCGCGGCGGGCCAGGAGCTGAATGCGGCGGAGCATGTCTTATTTTTCGCCGAAGCCCCCGCGCAGTTTTACCAGCTAGGGGTCTGGCTTGAGACCTTCGAAAGGCTAGCCACGCAAGGCCATTCGGTAGGCGTGGTGGTCATGGATGCTTTGTCGGCCCGCGAACTATTAAAGGCCAGCAAACTTCCGGTATTTTTCACTCGTTCCATCGAACAAATTGAGACGCTGCTGACCAAGCTCGGCACACGAAGCATTAGCTATGTGAATAATTCACAACGTAACTTCACCATGCTGCGTTTCAACGGACCAGCGCATATTCACTTAAATCATGGCGAGAGCGAAAAGGCCTCAATGGTTTCGAACCAGCTCAAAGCCTATGATTATGCCTGCGTGGCAGGGCCGGCGGCGGTGGAACGAATTTCTGGATCCATAGCTCGCTTCGATACCAAACATCTGGTGCAGATTGGGCGCCCACAGTTGGACGCGCTCACCCCCGAACTTCCCGCAACCCAAACCAGGGTCCTCTACGCTCCGACATGGGAGGGTGACTCTGCCGCCATGGATTATTCATCGGTAATGAAAATGGGTGAGAGTATTTTGGCCCAGTTCGAGGGGGATAACAGGTTTGAGGTGCGCTTCCGCCCTCACCCGAAAACCGGTGATCATTCAGCAGAAATGAAAAAAGAAATTACCGCGCTCCGTGCCCGTTTTGCAGCTCAACTAGATCCGGTAGCTGATGCGGGACAATCCTTGGTCTGGGCAGACGTTGCAATCTGCGATACCTCCGCCATGGCCTATGACGCGGTCGCGCTGAACGTTCCGCTGTTCCTCACTGGTCATCGACCTTCGCAGCTTCGCGAACGCTTGCCACATGAACAACTTCTGGAATCGCCTAATGGGCTGGCTCAACGTGTGGCAGAACTAGCCGAGGGAGGGGTACCGGGACGGCAAAAACAGCTAGCCCAGTATTTCTTTGCCACGACCTCGCCAGGCCAGGCAACCAAAAAACTGGGCCAGCTATTGGAATCCGTCTAACGCTGGAGAAATACGGTGTCCTGCCACTCTCGGTGAGCATCGGTATCGTGCGAGATCAAGACATGTTTTATGTTCGTGTACTCATCAAATGAGTATTGGCTCATGTCTTTGCCCATTCCGGAAGCCTTGTAACCACCGTGGGGCATTTCCGAGACAATGATGATGTGCTCGTTGATCCATACGCAGCCGGCCTGAATTTGCGCGCTCGC
>DNHA01000115.1:0-3461 GCA_003486025.1 Micrococcaceae bacterium
CTCTGGCGGGATCACCGGAACTGCATCCAGAACCATGCCCTCAGGCGAGTTCTCGTTGACCAGGAAGGCGTTGACAACCTTCAGGCGCTTCAGTGCACGAGCCTTCTTCTGGCCCTTGCCTTCGTCGATGATCTTCTTGAGCAGTTCAGCTTCGGCCGCAAGGTCGAAGTTCTGCAGGCGCTTCTGGATTGCTTCTGCACCCATGGAGCCTTCGAAGAACAGTCCGTACTTTTCACGCATGGTGCGGTACAGGCCGTCGTCGCCTTCGAGGTCGGCGACCTTCAGGCCCTTGAAGCGTTCCCAGACGGCACGCAGGCGTTCGGCTTCAGCCTTTGAACGCTTGTCGATCTGGAGCACGGTCTTCTCGGCGAGGGTGCGAGCCTTGTTCAGCTCGGCGCCCTTGGCACCGTCGGCTTCCATGCGCTCCAGCTCGGTTTCGAGCTCAGCGGCAATAGCCTTCTTGTCTGCTTCAGCGTTATTTGCCAGGTTGCGCAGTTCCAGATCATGCTGGGCCTGCAGGTTAGGCAGTTCGGCGTGGCGACGGTCCTCGTTTACCGAGGTGATCATGTAAGCGGCGAAGTAAATGACCTTTTCAAGGTCCTTCGGAGCAAGATCCAACAGGTAGCCCAAGCGCGATGGAACGCCCTTGAAGTACCAGATGTGGGTCACTGGAGCTGCAAGCTCGATGTGTCCCATGCGCTCACGGCGAACGTTAGCGCGGGTCACCTCGACGCCGCAACGCTCACAGATGATGCCCTTGAAGCGCACGCGCTTGTACTTACCGCAGTAGCATTCCCAGTCGCGGGAAGGGCCGAAGATCTTTTCGCAGAAAAGACCGTCCTTCTCCGGCTTCAGGGTGCGGTAGTTAATGGTTTCCGGCTTCTTGACCTCGCCGTAGCTCCAACCGCGAATTTCTTCTGCGGATGCAAGGCCAATGCGCATGAGGCCGAATGAGGAATCGTTGGACATAGGGTCCTTTTCTCTCTTCTTTGGTGTCTGAAGTCGATACGAATAAGTAAGTCTTGGTTTCCCGCTACGCTCGCTGGGCCAGCTGGCCTCCTGAAGCAGCGATCAAGCCTAGACCTCCTCTACGGAGTTTGGCTCCGACCGGGAAAGGTCGATGCCAAGCTCTTCCGCCGCACGGAACGATTCCTCGTCCGATTCGCGCATTTCGATCGTGTTGCCGTCGGTACCAAGTACCTCAACGTTCAAGCACAACGACTGCATTTCCTTGATGAGCACCTTGAACGACTCTGGAACGCCTGGTTCCGGAACGTTCTCGCCCTTGACGATGGCTTCGTAGACCTTCACACGTCCGTGGATATCATCCGACTTGATAGTCAGAAGTTCCTGCAGGGTGTAAGCGGCGCCGTAAGCTTCCAGCGCCCAAACTTCCATCTCACCGAAGCGCTGGCCACCGAACTGGGCCTTACCACCAAGTGGCTGCTGGGTAATCATGGAGTATGGACCGGTGGAACGTTTGTGGATCTTAGAATCCACCAAGTGGTGGAGCTTCAAGATGTACATGTAGCCAACAGCAACCGGATCCGGGAACGGCTCGCCGGAACGACCATCGAACAAGCGGGTCTTGCCGGTGTTGCCGATCAGACGCTCGCCATCACGAGTGAGGTTCGTTGAATCCAGGATTCCGCGGATTTCCTCTTCCGAGGCACCATCGAAGACCGGGGTCGACACGGTGGTCGGTCCGGACTGGCGAGGCAGGTTAGGCAGATCCTTCACCCAAGCTGGCTCGTTTTCGATGTTCCAGCCCTGCTTGGCAGCCCATGCGAGGTGGATTTCCATAACCTGGCCGACGTTCATACGGCCTGGCACACCCAGTGGGTTCAAGATGATATCCAGTGGGGTTCCGTCTTCGAGGAACGGCATGTCCTCCAGTGGCAGAATCTTGGAAATAACACCCTTGTTGCCGTGGCGTCCGGCAAGCTTGTCACCATTGGTGATCTTGCGCTTCTGTGCCACGTAGACGCGGACCAGCTGGTTTACACCAGGGGAAAGGTCATCATCGTTGTCGCGATCGAAGATGCGAACGCCAATGACGGTGCCCGACTCGCCGTGCGGAACCTTCAGCGAAGTATCGCGCACTTCGCGGGACTTCTCACCGAAGATGGCGCGCAGCAAGCGCTCTTCCGGGGTCAGCTCGGTCTCGCCCTTAGGGGTGACACGGCCTACCAGCACGTCGCCGGCTTCAACTTCAGCACCGATGTAGACGATGCCGCGGTCATCAAGCTGGGACAGGATGTCCTCGGAGACGTTCGGGATGTCACGGGTGATTTCCTCGGCACCAAGCTTGGTGTCGCGGGCATCAACTTCGTGCTCTTCGATGTGAATCGAGGTCAGCACATCTTCGAAGATCATGCGCTGCGAAAGAATGATCGCATCCTCGAAGTTGTGCCCTTCCCATGACATGAATGCCACGAGCAGGTTCTTGCCCAAGGCAAGCTCACCCTTGTCGGTCGACGGACCGTCGGCGATGATCGACTGGAATTCCAGGCGGTCACCTTCGTTAACCAGCACGCGCTGGTTGTACGCGTTGCCCTGGTTCGAGCGGGAGAACTTCATGATTGGGTACATCGACTCGGTGCCGTCATCATTCATGACAACAACCAGGTCTGCGGAAACCTCGGTGACAACACCTGGCTTCAGCGCAACGATGGAATCGCCGGCGTCAACCGCGGCGAACTTCTCCATGCCGGTACCAACCAATGGCGACTCCGAAGCCAGCAGCGGCACAGCCTGGCGCTGCATGTTGGCGCCCATCAGTGCGCGGTTGGCGTCGTCGTGCTCGAGGAATGGAATCAGCGCGGTTGCCACGGAAACCATCTGGCGAGGCGAAACGTCCATGTAGGTCACTTCGTTTGGCTCAACGATAACGGGCTCGCCGCCACCGCCCTTTTCACGAACCAGTACGGTCTCTTCAAGGAAGCGGCCGTCTTCTGCCAGTGGAGCGTTAGCCTGTGCGATGAAGTGCTGAAGCTCGTCATCTGCGGTCAGGTAGTCAACCTCGTTGGAAACAACGTTGTCCTTGACCCGGCGGTAAGGAGTTTCGATGAAGCCGAAGGAGTTGATGCGTCCGTAGGTAGCCAACGAACCGATCAGGCCGATGTTCGGGCCTTCGGGAGTTTCAATCGGGCACATACGTCCGTAGTGGGACGGGTGGACGTCTCGAACTTCCATGCCTGCGCGGTCACGGGACAGACCACCTGGGCCCAGAGCCGACAAGCGGCGCTTGTGGGTCAGGCCGGCCAGCGGGTTGTTCTGGTCCATGAANNCCGAAGAACTCCTTGATTGCAGCTACCACAGGGCGGATGTTGATCAGCGTCTGCGGGGTGATCGCTTCCACGTCCTGGGTGGTCATGCGCTCACGCACAACACGCTCCATACGGGAAAGACCGGTGCGGATCTGGTTCTCGATCAGCTCGCCTACGGCGCGGATACGGCGG
>DNHA01000115.1:3535-6190 GCA_003486025.1 Micrococcaceae bacterium
GGCAATGATGTCGTCCTGGGACAGAACCGAAGGGCTCTCGGCGTCAACCGGAACCTCTACACCAAGCTTGCGGTTGATCTTGTAACGGCCAACCTTTGCCAGATCGTAGCGCTTTGGCTCGAAGTACATGTTGCGCAGCAGACCCTGTGCAGCGTCCACCGTTGGTGGCTCGCCCGGGCGGAGCTTGCGGTAGATATCGAGCAAGGCTTCGTTCTGATCCTTGACGTTATCCTTCTCCAAGGTGGCACGAATTGAATCGTACTGGCCGAATTCGGAGAGGATCTTTTCTTCGCTCCAGCCAAAGGCCTTGAGCAACACGGTGACCGACTGCTTGCGCTTGCGGTCCAAACGCACACCAACCTGGTCGCGCTTGTCGATTTCCAGTTCGAACCATGCGCCACGCGAAGGAATGATGCGCGAGGAGTAGATGGTCTTGTCACTGGTCTTGTCCGGCGTGGACTCGAAGTACGCGCCTGGGGAACGGACCAGCTGGGAGACAACGACACGCTCGGTGCCGTTGATGACGAAGGTGCCCTTATCAGACATCAGCGGGAAATCGCCCATGAATACGGTCTGCTGCTTGATTTCGCCGGTTTCATTGTTCATGAATTCGGCCTTGACATACAGCGGTGCCGAGTATGTGGCGTCGCGGTCCTTGCACTCTGCGATCGAGTACTTAGGATCAGCGAATTCCGGATCGGAGAAGCTCAAGGACATGGTGTCCTGGAAGTCTTCAATCGGGGAAATTTCCTCGAAGATTTCAGCCAGGCCCGAGACGGCTGGCACGCTGGTGTCACCAGCGGCTTCGGCCTTGGCTAGGCGGGCCTTCCACAGGTCATTGCCGATGAGGCGGTCAAAGCTCTCAGTCTGCAATGCCAGCAGGTTAGGCACTTCAAGGGGTTCGTTAATCTTTGCAAAAGAAAGTCGGCCAGCGTATGCAGCATCGCGAGCCGAACTAGCGGTTTGGTTGTTAGGGTTGCTCGAGGCGACCAAGATGGATCCTTCCAAAGACCGTCAGGTTTCCGAACGCCAACCGTGCTAAGGTGCCTGTCATAGGACAAGCCCTCGTGCGACGACGCGAACCCACCGCTATATGAAGGCCGCGCGCGCAAACAGGTATGGCGCAAATTTCTACTCTACCGGAGTATTTTAAGCTTGTCGATATCCGCGAGGGAAATTCATGCTATAGTTTCTTGCTGCTTTTCGAAGCACCCGGATTTCTCTCTCATTTCTGCCATTTGCGGTTGTCACCTGCACTACCCTTGAATCCTTTTCAGGCTGGAATTGCGCTCACGTTGACCCATGTGAGAGAACAAAAACCAAGTTCTAGGCGTATATTCGCCACACACTTTGACTGCCCTCGGAGAATTAAGAATCACCGCGGCCTATTGCCAGTGTGCAGTTACTCACAGTGGCAATAATTCCTCGGCTTTGAGTGCCTAGAAGTATCGCATTAGCCAGCGCAGCGTAATTTTCGTGAAATCTTTGTGGATGCTGCATCTGACTCATGAAAACTTCACGTCGTGCTGGCAATCGTGCGCTCAGGCTTCAAATAAAATTATCTGCCGCTACTCCCCGACAGAGACAGGCAATGGCATTTTCGAACCACTGGCTGAAGATCCTTCATTATCCAGTGCTTCTAAAGAGTCCACGATGGCCCCCGTTTGAGGCAGTGCCAGTAGAC
Organism: Micrococcaceae bacterium; assembly: GCA_003486025.1. Lineage (GTDB taxonomy): Bacteria > Actinomycetota > Actinomycetes > Actinomycetales > Micrococcaceae > Glutamicibacter. The sequence goes on from DNHA01000115.1 coordinate 5,220, forward strand.
CAGCGGTGATTGATTCAGGCTTATCATTGCCTGACTGTGTGTCCTGGATCTCCAAAATCTCACTTTTATGGGCTAGCCTCGGGGGAAGGCTAAACCCAGGTGCCGGGAACAGCAGTGGAATGTGCAGTCATAGTTTTCCGCTAAACCCTACCTGGGCAGCAAGCCTCGGGCCGGCAGAAAAATAGCAGTCAAAGCTAGGAGTGGAGAAGCATGAATCAGTCAAAGGTCAACGAAGCGCTCACTCGCGTCAGCTTGGATGCCTCGCGTCGGGACATACCCATTGAGATAGTTCCGCGTGAAGCAGCCACATCGCTAGAGCACGCAGCCGAACTGCTCGGGGTGATTCCTGCGCATCTGCTGAAGACTCTGGTCATTAAGCGTTCCGACGACACCTACCTATTTGCCTTGGTGCCAGGTGGGCGAAAACTGAGCTGGCCGAAACTGCGCGAAGCAGTAGGAGTTAACAAGCTTTCACTACCGGATGCGGATATCGCCTATGACGTCACGCGCTACGTTCGCGGAACGATTACGCCGTTTGGCTCCCATTCGGTACTTCCGGTATATATCGATTCCAGCGTCTTCACAGAACCTGTCCCAGAGGCAGTAGCTCTGGGATGCGGTGAACCCGAACATGGGCTGCTCGTTGATCCGCAGGATCTAGCTAACGGATTTGATGCCACGATTGCCGATATTTCGATTTCCGAGTAGTCGTGCCAAGGCCCGAAACAGGAAGTCTTCTGGCCCAGTCACTCAAAGCAGTCAGGGATTTGATTGATTCATTGCGCAGCCACAGACCCACTGGCTTTTCAATGAAGCGAGCGACCAGATAGGCCACGAGAAGCATGATCCCTATGGTGAGGGCCAGCAGCACATATTTATTCATGCTGTCGCTCAGGCTATGGATGATCCACCATCCCCAGATCTGGTGGAAGAGGTACAACGGGTAGGTCAGCGAGCCTGCCACGACAAGC
>DNHA01000164.1:0-1240 GCA_003486025.1 Micrococcaceae bacterium
CCACCCTGCACCGACATGGCCGTCAGTGGGGCGCGCTGGTTTGAGACCAAGCGGGCCGCGGACAAGATGTTCCAGGCCAAGGCCGTCATGGTTGCCGAGCAGTGCCGCACCATCGGCCGACTATCCGGCGCCCCTTGGTTCGTGGAGAATCCGGTGTCGGTCCTGTCATCCGCGTTCGGCAAGCCGCAGCACACGTTCCACCCACACGAGTACACCGCCTACGAGCCCGCGGACAACTACACCAAGAAGACCTGCCTGTGGACCGGGGGGGGCTTTGTGATGCCGCAACCAGCGCGTGATGGATCACTAGGTGCCCCAGACAATCGAATCCACGCCGCACCGCCTGGGCCCGAGCGCGCCAACTTCCGATCAGCAACGCCCATGGGGTTTGCTCGGGCCGTGTTTGAGGCCAACTCATGACCTTTGCGCTCACCATCACAATCCCGGCCCCGGTTATGAAGCCGGTGCGCAATCGGAAGACGGGGAAGTTATCAACGCCGTCCGAGTGGTTGAACTCGAATCAACGCAAGCACCGAATGCAGGACGCGGGACTTGTGGCGACGTGGCGGGAACTTGGCAGGCAGTCCGCGCTGGGGTTGCCGCCGATCACGGTTCCGGTTCGGATTGTGGCGCACATCTGGCGGGCACGCAATGGACGCTATGACCCGAACAACTGGAACGCCACAACGAAACCGATTGTTGATGGGCTCGTTGAGGCTGGCCTTTTGGTCGATGACAACTTCAACTACGTCATCGGGCCTGATCATCGGCATGGCGGGAAGGGCGAACCGCGAATCGTACTCACGATCACCCCCGCAAGTGCCACGGATTAACTCCCCCCAGCCCACCAGCGCACGCAAACCCGATTCACGCACACCGATTCACCCCAACCATTTCTAACCCCGCAGAAACGATTCTGTGGGGTTCTGCTATTTCCAAGGAGAAACAACATGCCTGTCCATCCGAAATGCGGCAAGACCTTCCCGAGCGGCGAACGTGCTGGCCATTGTGGCGAGTGCTGCGAAACGTTCATTGGCAACACCAGCTTCGAGGCTCACCGAGTAGGCGCACATGGCACCCCTGAGCGCCGCTGCGAGCTTCAACCGTACGAGAGTGTCAACGATGCCGGTTCGACCGCCTACGGGCACTGGCAAAACGCGTCAGGGCACATCAGGTTCGGACGCCAACTCACCAAAGAAGAATCCGCCGCACTATTCGCAGATCGAAACGGAGAAACCAA
>DNHA01000164.1:1260-2900 GCA_003486025.1 Micrococcaceae bacterium
TGAGCCACCTACCCGGAAACCCGTACGCGACAGTATTGGCCGACTATACCGACCCGCGCAACAGCCTCGAAGCGTGCGCCACTCTTGCCCTCGCCTACGAACAGCGAACCGCGAACCTGATCGCACTCGCTCAGATGGAACACCGCGGATCGAATGGCGCCGGCTTCTCAACCGACTACGACGCCGAGAAGATCTACCCACGGCTGGGGCTCGGCGAATGACCGTCGAGCACAGGGCCCGCATCGAGCGTGCCGCATACCAGACGTTCCTCGACCGCACCGAGATAACTATTAGCATCCCAGGCAACCATGACGTTGTCCGAAGCGATTTGGTGACAGTAACACTACTGGAAAACCCCGGAATCATGCGGGAAAATGGTAAGATTGAAGATATAAGAACGGCCCCGGAAAGTGCTGAAACACTCGCCGAGGCCTGACCCAATTCTGACCTAACCAGAAAGGGGCTAGCTGACATGCTACCCAAAACACCTCCCTCCATCAAAACTTGCTCCATCCCCGAATGCGAACGTCCAGTAAGGGCTCGCGGCTGGTGCCACAAGCACTACGTGCGGTGGGCGCGAGGTGGTGACCCGAATCGAACCAGCCGCATCGTAGGAAATGACCATGAACGATTCTGGGGGCACGTAAACAAGACCGACACGTGCTGGAATTGGACTGCCTCGATCGGCGTCGGGAGAGGCTATGGGGAATTTAGGCTAAATGGGCGAAACGTCGGAGCCCACCGAGTTTCCTACGAATGGGCAAATGGGCCCATCCCAGCAGGCTGCGATATTGACCATATTTGCCACAACCGCAAATGCGTGAACCCGAGCCACTTGCGACAAGCCACTCGCAAGCAGAACATGGAAAACCTTGAGATGGCGATCAGTGTCGGAAAGTCCGGAAGGCGCGGAGTATTCCGGGTGGAGCGTAGCGGAAAGTGGAGGGCGAAAGTAACTCACCATGGCCGTCAGATCAGCGTTGGGACTTTCGAGACCATCGAAGAGGCCGATCGTGCCGCAATTGCCAAGCGCAACGAATTATTCACACATAACGACCGGGATCGAATCCCGGCCTAAATTAACCCGAAAGGACCACGCGGATTGCGTGGTCCTTTTTCGTACCCAGAAAGGTTCCCAATCATGGATTACTCATATGCCTGCGCCACCGAGCAGGGCCTCAAGTACCACATGCGCCGCAATGAACCATGCAAGATCTGCAAAGACTGGTGGACCAAGGTGCAAGCCGGTCAAGCGCAGATACCCGAGCCCGTTGTTTCCAAGGCTCGCGTTGCCCAATGCGGCACACCGTCCGGCGCTAAGAAGCATCGCCGACTCAAGGAGCCAAGGTGCGAACCCTGCCGCCTTGCCGAGAATGCCAAAGCGCTCGAATCCAAACGACGACTAGCCGCCAAGAAAGAAGCAGCCAAATGAAGCGCCTCAAATCCTGGCTAATTCTCATGCTCCAAGGGCCGGCGAAAAGCTCACCGCCCGAAGGTGTAGATGAGCAGCTGCGCGAGGATCACCCGGACAGGAAGGAAACGTTTTGATCTGCACTACCGCGGGCTGCGAGTCCGAATCGACACTGTTCCTATGCTCGACATGCATTAATGATCTACAGCAATGGATCGACAAGATAGCC
>DNHA01000166.1:0-8728 GCA_003486025.1 Micrococcaceae bacterium
ATGGCTTAGTCCCCTGCCCGTACCAGTAGCGATGAAGTGGTGGTGGCGACCTTTTCGCCCGACACTGTGGTGATTTCGGCGCGCGTGGTGATCATTGCGCCGGCGCCCATTTCGCGGACTTGGTCCACATAGAGTTCTGCCAGCAGTTCGTCTCCAGCCACGATGGGGCGGTGGTGAGTGAAACGCTGGTCGGCGTGCACCACACGTGAGAAGTCGATTCCGGAGGCCGGATCCGAGATCAGCTGAGCATCTGCGCGCTGCGCGATGATGATGGCAAAAGTGGGTGGGGCTACCAAATCCGGATAACCCAGTGCTTGGGCGGCCTGCACGTCAAAGTGCGCCGGGGAGCTAGCTTTTGTGGCCGTGGCGAATTCACGAATTTTTTCGCGGCCTACCTGGTAGGACGCGCCAGCGGGGTAGATATGCCCCACGAGGTCAGGGTTGATACCCATTAGTTCTCCTGAACGTTGCGAGTTTCTCGGTTACTTTTGCTTCTTGGCGCGCGGCACGGCAAGTCCATTGGCGATACGCCACTTGCGGGTGTCCTTGGCTCGGATGACTAGGCCGATGATGTGGCACAGCATGCCGACAATCATGATGCCAATGGCTGTGTATACCAGCGACAACGAGGGGATGTTCGAGCCGATAATTGCCAAAATGATGCCGAAGCCCATGACCCCCATGGCGGTGAACACAAACTTTTTGTAACGCGGTGAGGCCGCTTCCCATGGAGTGTTGGTCATGGCATCCAGTTTAGTTCAGAGTGCGCGGTGCAAAGCCCAGATGAAGCGATAACACGGGTGAAACTCAGAACAGTGGTGATTGTTCTTCGAAGAACTCGCCGCGTTGCACTTCCACATGCACTTCACGGGTTTTCAACTCGGCCGCGTCCAGCAAGCGCAAAGTAGTGCCTTCCCCGCTATCGGCCAGGATGCTCTGGCCAAGAACTCCACGCACACGCAGATCCATTTCATGGCCGGCGATGGGTTCAGTCCACGGGTGTAGTGTTTTTGAATCCCAGGCCCGCACCACTTCCCGTGCGTAGGCAGGTTGCTCCCACTTCTGGTCCAGCAGCTCCACTCCATAGGCGGCCAATTCGCCTTGGGACTCCAGGAATTTCTTGGCACGCACCGNNCACCGCCTCTGAGGCATTGGCTGCGTCCAGGCTTGTTTCGTCCAGCTCCCAAGAGGTGAGCCCCTTGACCTTTGATTTTTGCCGGACTTGTTGTTTGAGCCCCACGTGTTCGGTCACTAGATCTTCCAGCACGCGGATAGCACCACCGTCATTGGCCCGCGCCACGTATCTGGCGCTCACCGCTCCTTGCTGTGCCAGGCGCGTCCACTTGCTCTGTGTGGAGGTCGTACCGACCTTGGTCACTCCCTGGGCAAAACTTGCGACATAGAGGAAGTGCGGCTGCTCTAAATATTTACGCAGGCCCTGCGGTGCTTCTCCGGTCTTGTGAAATTGGTGCATGAATTTGCTTTGATCCAAGCGCCGGCACCCGTCGCATTGCGTTCCGATATTGAGCCCCTTGAGCTTGGGGCAGCTATGCAGTGTTCGCGAGCCATCATCGCGCATGGTGACATAACCTAAACAAAATTTAGTCTGGCCAACGCGCAACCTGATCGAGCGGTTTTCGCTCAGCGGTTCGTTGACCCATTCATCACCGCGGCGCAGTCTAAGCACCGGGACTGGCTCGTGCGGCGAGAAGCTAATGCCGTGGCAAAGCTGCCGGTTTTCACGTTCGAGAATCATCTGCGCCTTTCAACAAGTTCTGCCTTCAACGTTAGAGCATTGAACATCTCGGATCTGCACGTGCAACGTGCACCGGATTCATGCACAATTCTTAGTCGACGGGATTAGGGTTGAAGCAAAAGGCGAACAACTCACTGTGTTCCAGATCTGCTAAGCGAGCTAGAGGTGGTCGAGATTTCTTCCGATTCAGATGAACCCCATACGGTAATTTCATTGCCGGGCGCGGAGTCTTCAAACTCCGACGGTGCCTTGGTCTACGATTTCGCCCACTCGCTGCGGCAGTCGCTTCCAAAGTTCATGATGGAGTACCGTTTTGCCGCGGACGAAGTGCTCACTAAGGTTTCGATCCTTCGCGAAGAGTTTTTATATCTTCATAAGTACAACCCCATCGAACATGTTTCCTCGCGAGTGAAATCTCCAGAGAGTATTCTGCGCAAGGTCGTCAAACGTGGCATCGATCCGGATCTGGCATCCATTAGAGCCAACATCACCGATATCGCCGGGATCCGTATCACCTGCAGTTTCATCAAAGATACCTACAAGGTACTGCACACGCTCACCGCGCAAAATGATCTAAAAGTGCTGCAGATCAAGGACTACATCAAGCATCCGAAACCAAACGGGTACAAGAGCTTGCATGTGATTCTGGAGATTCCGGTATTCCTATCCGAAGGTCCGGTTCCGGTTGTAGTTGAAGTTCAGATACGCACCATCGCGCAGGATTTTTGGGCGAGCCTTGAGCATAAGATTTTTTACAAGTATGAGGGCGCCGTACCGGAGCATCTGGTCGAAGAACTCACGGACGCGGCCAATGCGGCGGAAAAGTTGGACTTGCAAATGCAGCGGTTGCATACCGCGGTACACGGCCATGACGTCAATGCAGACTCTGCCGCTGCTGGGGAACCGTTCGACGAGACCTTGATGGAACAGGTCAAAGCCCTGGCGTTGAAGTCTTCCTCGAAAAAAGAGTGAGGTCTTGATAGACGAAGAAAGCCTCGAAAACTCTAGGAGTTTTCGAGGCTTTTGTCGGTAGCGGCGCCGGGACTCGATCCCGGGACCTCACGATTATGAGTCGTGCGCTCTAACCAGCTGAGCTACGCCGCCACAAGTGGGAAACCATCCTGTAGAAGCCAAGATGACTTCCCACTCAGAGCCCCCTGCCGGAATCGATCCGGCGACCTCGTTCTTACCAAGAACGCGCTCTACCACTGAGCTAAGGGGGCAACGAGTAAATACTCTACACGGATTTCTCAGCAAAGAAAAATCGCAGTCCACGTCGAATTAACTTCCACCAAATAACCCATTTATCCAAGTCAGCGTTGGATACGAAATGTGAATCGAAGTCTTGATTCGGAACTTTCGCGAAAACCTGATCAGTGACGCTACTCACGAAGTTCGCCAATACTTCATTATTTGTTTAGCCACCCGAAGGCTGGCGATTCAAATGCGAGCGCCCATGGATTTAAAGTTGAGCTTTACTGCCAATACTTTTTCTTGTTCTCCGGAATCCACTAAGTCGCCAGCTGTGGCTCGACGCGCAGAACGCCTAATGAGATCCAACATTGTGACATCTGGCACTCCCTCTGGGATGATTTTGAAAACCCTTTGAATGTGTGTAAAGTATTTACCTGTTGCCCCCTTAGCTCAGTGGTAGAGCGCGTTCTTGGTAAGAACGAGGTCGCCGGATCGATTCCGGCAGGGGGCTCAGATAAGAGGGAGAGAATCCATAAAAGATTCTCTCCCTCTTGCTTCATTTAACAGGGCTTTTGAACCCGGCACAGACTGGGTTTTACTTTCGAATTTCCGGAATCCACAGGTCGAAAATCTGAATCCTAAAACGTCTGTGCCACGGCATAAAATGGAGTTATGTACGAAGACGGATGCGACGATCGCGACAACTTCGAAAGCGAGGCTCCAAAGTGGCCGCCGGATAATGGACTTCACGAAGGCTGTGAAGCCTTGGTGGAAAAAGTCAACGACAACCTGAGCAAGCTCATCACTCGTGGCAGCCGGTCCGCATACTCTGCAGCACTTGATGAGTTGGAACGCACCAAAGCTAGTTTCTGCGCAGCTCAGATCAAGATGGCTTACCTTTTCGAGAAAGAAGTGGTCCGTGATCATGAAGAACGCGGCGTCTACATCGACGAAAGCGAACGTGGTGCAGCTTCTGCGGTGGCAATGAGCCGTCGTCAGCCACCTACAGGCGCCCGCAGCTACATGAAATCTTGTCGGATACTGGTAGAGGATATGCCGAATCTTTTACTCGCACTTGACCTCGGTGATCTCTCGGAGCGGCAAATATTCGCCGCAACTTCCCCTTTGCAAGAAGTTAATGCTGAACATCGCAGGGAGTTCGATCAGCTGTTCCGCACCCATCCTGAGATGTTTGAGGGACTCGGAGTCAAGGCAATCGGTGACACCGTTCGCAAGTTCACCGAACGTTTTGAAAGCACCACCAAGGCATTCCAGGCTGAAGATGAAGCCTCGAAGCGATACGCACGATTTCGCAAGAGCGATAATTGCGTCATGCTCAGCGCCAAGCTGCCGCTCGCAGAAGGCACCGCGTTGTGCAAGTCAATCAAGCAGCGGGTCAACGAACTACGTCGTAACGGCGACCCTCGAACAAAAGATCAGCTCATGGCTGACATGTTGATTTGCAGTCAGATTGAGGGTTTCCCGCCCAAGCTTCCGTTGTTCGTTGATATTAAACTGATCATGACGGACAAGAGTTTGTTCATGGGCGATCGCGAACCGGCCAACTTACCTGGATACGGGATCATTCCTTCCCAGTATGCGCGCGAACTAGTGGCGGGGGCGCAGGTACGGGTCAACGATTACTTCCATGAGTACCCGGAACATGACGACCTGGCGTTGCGAATCTTCACCTTCCCTGAAATCCAGCGGTTGTATACCGCCCCTGGAAATCAGGATTTGATTGCCATGGATTCCAAAGCACGCGAGTTCCCGGACGCAATGAAAGAATTCATCAAGATCCGAGATGTTCATTGCCGGACCCCCTATTGCGACGGGATCATAGAAAACGTTGACCACGTGATGCAGCATTACCTTGGTGGTCCGACGAATGTAAAAAATGCCGATGGCAGATGCCAATGGTGCAATCTAGCCAAAGAACAACCGGGATGGTTCGAGGTTGTGGTGCACGAACAACCGCACTCGATGCGAATCAACCCCGGAGATGGGGCTATCTATCAATCTCTGGCACCACCGGCAACAGGAGTAGTCCGAGACGTGATCCCTCCGATTCTTCCGTATGGGTATCGGTGGCAGCGAGAATAGTTCCTAGATTCCCACCCGACTAGGGCACTTCTCCCGATGGTCCGGCACCGTGCTTGCCCGGCTTCAAATTCAGCTCACCTGCGCCGCTCAAACTACCACTCGGCATTCCTCCCTTGCCCATGCGTTGCCAGGAGCCCTACGTGGCTGCTGCACGCCTTGGAGCGAGGTCGCTGGTCCAGAAGTTCGTCGGGGCTGCCTTGGGAGTCTCAGCGCGGATTTTCCCGTCATTGACTGCGTAGCGTTTTAAGGCACAAAAAAGCACTCCCCCGAACCGTTTTCACGATTCAAGGGAGCGCTCAGAAGTTTTAGGACTTAGTAGTCGCGACGTCCACCGCTACGGCTTCCGCCACCGAAGCGCTTTTCGCCACCGCCGCGTCCGCCACCGAAACCGCCGCGGCCACCGCCGCCGCCGAAGCCGCCACGTCCACCGCCGCGTCCGCCACCGAAGCCACCGGAACGCTTACGGTCGCCGTAGCCACCGCGGTCCGAATCTTCAGCTGGGCTGCGACCGTTGTCTAGCTCCAGGTTGATGGCTTCGCCACCAATGCGGGTGTTAGACAGTGCACGCCACTGGTCCTTGGTCAGCTCTGCTGGAAGCTCAACCAAGGTGTGATCCGAACGGATGTCAATGCCGCCGATTTCGGAGGAGTTGAAGCCGCCCTCGTTGGCAAGTGCGCCAACGATGGAGCCCGGCTGGACGCGGTTCTGACGACCCACGGCCAAACGGTACATTGCGTTGCCCTCGGCTGCGGTCTTACGACCACGTGGTGCACGCTCGCCGCGTCCACCTTCACGCTCGCCACGTCCGCCTTCGCGGTCCATGCGTGCCTTCTTCGAAGGTGGGATCACTGGCTCGGTCATCAGCAGTGGGCGACCACCCTGAGCCATCAGTGCCAATGCAGCAGCAATTTCAAGCTGATCCAGGTCTTCGTGCTCTGCAGCAAAACGCTCTACGATTTCACGGAAGGTGCTCAGATCCTGACCACTGATGGTCTGATCGATGCGATCGGTGAAACGCTGGATACGACGGTCGTTGACCGTGTCCAGGGAAGGAAGCTGCATCTGAGTCACCGGCTGGCGGGTAGCCTTTTCGATGGCACGCAGCAGGTACTTCTCGCGTGGGGTCATGAAGAGGATCGCGTCGCCGGTACGGCCTGCACGGCCGGTACGGCCAATGCGGTGCACGTAGGACTCGGTGTCGTGCGGGATGTCGTAGTTGATGACGTGGGAGATGCGTTCCACGTCAAGGCCACGGGCAGCCACGTCGGTTGCGACCAAGATGTCGATCTTGCCCGAACGCAGGTTCTCGACGGTGCGCTCACGCTGCTGCTGCGGGATGTCACCGTTGATGGCTGCGGCGGTGAAGCCCCGGGCCTTCAGCTTGTCGGCAAGATCTTCGGTAGCCATCTTGGTGCGAACGAAGGCGATAACGCCTTCAAAAGGCTCGGATTCCAGGATACGAGTCATGGCATCGAGCTTGTGAGCTCCCATGACCTGCAGGTAACGCTGGGTGATGTTGGTGCCGGTCGAGGTGTTCGACTTGACCGAAACTTCCTGTGGGTTACGCAGGTATTCGGCAGCAATGCGACGGATGGTGCGTGGCATGGTTGCGGAGAACAGTGCAACCTGCTTGTCCTTTGGAGTCGACTCCAAGATCTTGTCGACCTCTTCGGCGAAGCCCATGCGAAGCATTTCGTCAGCCTCATCCAGTACTACGTACTGAAGGTTGGACAGGTCCAGTGAACCCTTGTTGATGTGGTCGATGACGCGGCCTGGGGTACCGACAACAACCTGTGCGCCGCGGCGCAGTCCGTTCAGCTGCGGGCCGTATGGCGAGCCACCGTATACCGGAAGGACGGTGAAGTCGCTCAGGTACTTGGCGTAAGAAGTGAAAGCCTCAGCAACCTGAAGAGCCAGCTCGCGGGTTGGAGCCAGAACCAGGATCTGCGGGGTGCGAGCTGGACCGTTGAGGTCTGCAAGCTCAGCCATGCGGGACAGTGCCGGCAGCGCGAAGGCTGCGGTCTTACCGGTACCGGTCTGGGCCAGACCAACTACGTCACGGCCTTCAAGAAGCAGTGGGATGGTAGCTGCCTGGATTGGCGATGGCTTCTCGTAGCCGAGGTCGGCTAGTGCTGCAAGCACTCGGGCGTCAAGACCAAGTTCGCTGAAAAGCACGGTCGGCTCTTCGGTGGTCTTTTCGTCATTGGTGTTTACGGGCATGTCTGATGACACGAAGAATTACCTCATTCGTTTGGGGAGGGCCTACCCGTCCCCAATTTAAGAACGACGCATAGGCTACACAGTAAGAAAACTACTCACGCTCATCAAGCGCTCCCCTATGACATAAAAACCGCGCACACACTTGGCGGAAGAAATACAACACGAGAAGGCTCTTGCCTCAAAAATTGGGCTAGATGCAAGGAAACCCTGATGTTCGCGAACACCTAATACTATCGACAAGTAGGCTCATTTGTCAGCGTCGGGGCCGTGTGAGTTCGGGCACCGCTGGCAAAGTGGGCCCTGGCGCGAGGTCTTGGCGCTAGGCTGGGAGATGTGAAAAAGCCCGCAGCTGCCCCGTCAAACACCCTGCCAATCCCCGGCGCCTTGCGCATTTCGCGGTTCGTTTGGATCTTGGCCGGGGTGCTCTTTTTAGGGTTCTCCGCGAATCTAGCCTTCGATGTCTTCGATGTCCGGCCCTTGGATCTTGGCCCGCTGGCGCTGGTAGTGCTCTTGGCCGTGGCCGGAATAGCTATCTGTTTTTTGGCCGTACGGCTGTGGAAGGGCGAACGCTCCGCACGCGCCCAGCTGACCTGGATTGGCCTGATCGCGGCCCTGCCCACCTTGCTGCGCATGGGCCGATACTCGATCCTCGCCGCGGTGGTGCTGCTCGCGGTGCTGCTGATGTGGACCCCGGCAAGCATCAAATACTTCAAGCTCACCTCGCCGAAAAACAGGCAAAGATAACTCCGGCTTAAAAGGCTGCGGGGCCCGTGAACCAACTGTTTCACGGGCCCCGCAGTGCGTGAAGGGCTACAACACGCCGAAGGCACGATCCAAGTCATCGATCAGGTCTGCAGCATCTTCGATGCCTACCGACAGACGGATCAGGTTCACCGGAACTGCCAGCTCGGTGCCCTTGACCGACGCGTGGGTCATCTCCGATGGGTAGTTCATCAGCGATTCAATCCCGCCGAGGGACTCTGCCAGGGTGAACAGCTTGGTGCTTTCGGCGATCTTGCGCGCAGCCGCCTCGCCACCGGAGAACTGCACGGAAACCATGCCGCCAAAGCCACTCATCTGCTTCTTGGCAATGTCGTGGCCCGGGTGGTCCTCGAAGCCTGGGTAGAGCACGCGCTCTACTTCCTTGCGTTCGCGCAGCCAGTGGTAGACCTTCTCAGCGTTTTCGTTGTGTGCGCGCATGCGAACGCCCAGAGTCTTCAGGCCACGCGTGGTCAAGAAGGCATCCATAGGGCCGGAGACGGCGCCTACGGCAAACTGGATGAACCCGATCTTCTCGGCCAGCTCATCATCCTTCACGATGACCGCTCCACCGACAACGTCCGAGTGCCCGCCAATGTACTTAGTTGTGGAGTGCACCACGATATCTGCGCCCAAGGTCAGCGGCTGCTGCAGGAACGGGCTGGCGAAGGTGTTGTCAACAACCAGCAACGCGCC
>DNHA01000166.1:8878-10137 GCA_003486025.1 Micrococcaceae bacterium
TTGGACATGTCCACCGGAGTGTTGCCAATGCCCCACGCACCAAGGACGCGGTCAATGAGCCGGAAGGATCCGCCGTAGGCATCGTTGCCCAAGACGATGTGATCGCCCGGGCGCAGGATTGCACGGATCAGTGAATCTTCGGCGGCCAGACCGGAGCTGAAGGAAAAAGCGTGCTTGCCCAATTCTGCCCCGGCAAGCTGCGCCTGCAGCGAGTCACGGGTCGGGTTGGTTCCGCGGCCGTATTCGTAGCCGTTGCGCAGCTTGCCGATGGCTTCTTGCGCATAGGTGGTGGAGAAATGCAGCGGTGGGACGACGGCGCCGGTGTGCGGTTCAAATTCCTGTCCGGCGTGTACGAAACGAGTGTTTGATCCCTGAATGTTTTCGGTCATGGCGTTCCTGTCCTGTTGAGTCAATGTCTAGCGGGTTACGTAGGCCAGCAGGTCCGACGCGGTCAGCGCGGCCTGGATTTCGCCACCGTCGGTCAACAAGACCGCCGGGTGCGAGGCAAGCATTTCTTGGGCACGTTCCAGGCTTTCGCCGACGCCGAGCAGCGGCAGCGGCAGCTGTTCGAGCTCAGCTAAGCTGCTGGTAGCTTCTGCCCCGGCCAAGAGGGCGTCGGTCAGTGCGGCTGCACCGATCACCGCACGGATCTCTCCAATACGTGCTGGTAACTGCGCGGTGCCAATTACCAGTGCTTCGGCTCCGGATTCGCGCAGCATCTTCGCAGCTTCGGCCAGGGTAGTTTCTGCGCTCGCAGTTGGCTGCGGCTGCGTGGCCAATGCACGGGCAATCTGTGCCAGCTGCGTATTTTCTTCTCCGGTGAAACCTTGGGTAAGCATCCACGAATCATTAAAAATCTTTGCCAGATAGCCGCGTCCGCCGTCCGGGGCAATGACCACCACGACATCGTCTTCACTCAAGTTTTGAGCCACACGCAGCGCCGCGACGATCGCCATGCCCGAAGAGCCGCCTAGCAGCAGCCCTTCTTCTTTGGCCAGGCGGCGCGTCATCGCGAAGGACTCCGCGTCGTTGACCGGCTCCACCACATCGGGTACCGCAGGATCGTAGTTCCCTGGCCACATGTCCTCGCCGACGCCTTCGACAAAGTATGGGCGTCCGGTACCGCCGGAGTACACCGAACCATCTGGGTCTGCCGCAATCACTTGGACCGGACCGCTGGCGCGGTCAGCAGATATCTGCTTCAAGTAACGGCCGGTACCGGTGATTGTTCCGCCGGTGCCGGCACCAATGACGACGTG
>DNHA01000167.1 GCA_003486025.1 Micrococcaceae bacterium
GGTTCACCGGATTCCTGCGCACTCCACCGAGCAAGTAGAACACCGCGCAGCAAAAATGGTCGTGTCCTTTCCGAAGGACACGACCATTTCTTTACGAGTTCTAACCGAAGAGTACGCGCGCCTCTTCATACCGATCGGCTGGCACGCGTTTGAGGTTATTCAATGCCGCACGCAGCGGCACCCGATTTACCTTGGTGCCATGAATAGCCACCATGGTGCTCCAGGCGCTGTCCGCCACCGAATCTACAGCTGCCATGCCCAGACGTGTGGCTAGCACCCGGTCGAAGGCGGTGGGGACGCCACCGCGCTGGATATGGCCCAGGACCGTGGCGCGGGTTTCCAATCCAGTCTGCTCTTCAATCAGCGGGGCAAGCATTTCACCGATGCCGCCCAGCCGTGCACGGCCGAAGCTATCGACTCCGCGCACGGAGAAGGCCTCATCAAAACCTTCGGGAACAAAGCCCTCAGAGACCACCACCAGCGGGGCGCGTCCACGCTCATGTGCTTCGCGCACCCACTGGTAGATTTCCTCCATGGTGGTGGAAACCTCGGGGATCAGGATCGCGTGAGCACCGGAGGCCATGCCTGCGTGCAGTGCAATCCAGCCCACATGCCGGCCCATCACCTCGGCGATCATGCACCGGTGATGTGAATCGCCGGTGGTGCGCAACCTGTCGATTGCTTCAACTGCAATCTGGTTGGCGGTATCAAAACCGAAAGTGTAGTCGGTGGCATCAAGATCATTATCGATAGTTTTGGGCACGCCGACCACCGGCAAACCGGCCTCGCAGAGGCGCTGTGCGCCGGCTAGGGTGCCTTCGCCGCCAATGGCTATCAGTGCATCTATGTGGTGTTCTTTGAGCATCGCCGCAATGTTTTCGGCCCCGCCATTTTCACCTTCAAAAGCGTTGGTGCGCGAGGTGCCCAAAATGGTTCCGCCCTGTTTGGCGATACCGCGTACGGCGGTGCGTGGCAGTTCGAAGTAGTCTGCGTCTTTGACCCCGCGCCAACCATCGCGGAAGCCAACAAATTCATAGTTGTAGCTTTTGATGCCATTGAGTACGGCCCCACGAATCACTGCGTTGAGACCCGGGCAGTCGCCACCCGAGGTCATGATTCCAATGCGCATTAACCCTCACTTAGTAAGCAGGGAAGACCTCGGATATTCGGTGTGCCTACGTAATCTTGTGTGCATGAGGCGCCGGATATCCGTGGAAAACCCTTCGGACGTCTTTCGATTCCGCGCGCCATTGAGCATCGAGTTGTGTTCGATTCTACGTGTTTAAAACCACAAGAGCGAGTTGCCTCCACTACTAGTGGAAAGCAACCCGCTCTTTGCGGAAGTGATGATCAGAACTTGCGGAGCATCTTCTGCAGCACAATCGTGTCGTCCTGCGCCGGGATGAGCAGCCACGCCACGATGTAGGCGCCGATGCCAATGACGGGCAGCAGGAAGGAGAGCAGCATGCCGATGCGTACCAAGGTGACATCCCACCCGAATTTTTCGGAAATTCCACCGGCGATTCCGGCGACCATGCGGGCTGGACCGCGGCGAAATGGCATTGAACGGATCTGGTTGAAGAAGGTATCCATGATTTCTCCTGAAGTTATTTGTTGTTGCTGGAAAAATTGTCGTTGTTCTTGAGCTTAGCTTTTCGTGCTGACGCGATGCCCGAAAATATCATTGCGACACCGGCCAGCGCTACGAGGCTGATGAAGAACAAGGGAGTGTCGAATTGCCAGTTGAAGACGGTCTGGCTGAGCGAGGCAAGCGCTACGACGATCAGGATCAGACCGAAAACCAGCGTGCCGGCAGGGAACTTTGATTCACCCTGTGTTGAGGTGTTCATGATGTCTGCTCCTTAGAAATCTGTTGTGGTTTCGGTGAGGCCCGGTGTTGAAATGCTGGTGTCATAACTGGAAAAGACGCCGTCAATCTTGACCGTGAGCACCGGGGCGCCCGCAGGAAAGTTCGTGTTGTCCTGGGGCAGCTGAGCACCATCGTCGGAAAGGAAGAGCCCGTTAGTTTCGATTTTCACTGGCACATTCGCCGGCAAGGCGATATCAAGCTTCGAAAAAACCGAATCAATTTCAACGGTTTTAGGGGCGGTGATCTTGTTCAGGCCGCGTAAATCCACCGTTGAACTGCTGAACACCGCACTGTACTCGCCGTCCTTGTCAGCCGACTGATAAATTCCGTTATTCCCGGGACGGAAATCTGAACCGGAAAAGATAACCGTTAGTACGAGCAAGGGGATGGCTAAGCCCAATAGCCCGCCACTGGTGCGATGTGAAAGTGCGGCAAAGACCGTGGACAGTCCCACAAGGAACAAACCTGTCGCCAAGGCTACAGACCAGCCGTTTCCTGGCAGGTCTACGACCTTGAGGTAGTCGAGGCTGAGAACCAGCGCGACAGCCAGAACCGTCACACCGAGGATTACCGTTGAGACCCATCCGGGGATCGGAGGAGCGTTGCGTAACTTCTTTGCCGGCTTACCGAAGGGTGGATCCTCATGTGGC
>DNHA01000103.1:0-4040 GCA_003486025.1 Micrococcaceae bacterium
GGGGGATTATTCTCGGCTGTAGTCGGCGGGCTGAACGCCCTCGGGGCAATCATCACCGGAGTGCTGCTGCAACGTGGCATCGCCGGCAAACACCTGTTGTTGGGCTCATTTGTGATCATGGCCGTGACGGCCGTGCTGACTTTCGCGATCGACTACCCGAAAACCCTGGTCCTCGTTCAGGTGCTTTGCGTGGGGCTGTTCTCCTTATGCGGTGCCGCGGTTCCTGCCACGATGACTCGCTTGGCGGTGGATCTGGCACCGGAGGGCGGCTCGGCCCCGGCGGCCATGGGCCTGATGCAGCAGATTTTTAATATCGGGAACTTCACCGGTCCCATGCTTGTCGCGTGGCTGGTAGTCTTCACTGGAGGCTGGTCTTCCACCTGGTGGGTGAGCGTGTTCTTCGGAACCCTTGGCTTAGCCATGGTCTTGGTTCTATTGCCCAGGAACTCTCCGCTGAATTCAATCCAGCACGCCTAGTTCCACCGAATAATACTGTGCAGCGCACTATCGGATGCATGCGCGCACCTGCGCAGCGTTATATATCCACGCCAATACCTTGTATAACCGACTGGAGCGTATCGACAAGCTCATTGGGCCGGGGTGGAAAGATTCCTCACGAAATCTGGACCTCCAGCTGGCCATGCGCCTGAACCGGCTAATCAGCACCATTGTGCAACACCATGATGAGCGCTGAGCCCGGACTCTAATTCCGTCCGTGACACAGACCCGCGAGAGTCGCATCACACCCGCCGCTAGATAGTTGCACTGAATGCATCGATGCACTTAGTGTAATTAGGTGAATACTCCCCTGACGGCGGTTGACCGCCGTACCGAGATCAAGGCAAAGCATCGCCAGTCGATCATCGACGCCGCCTCGAGAATCATGCGCGAGCGTCAGAGCAGTGAGTTCTCCGTTGACGACTTGGCACTTGCAGCAAATGTCTCCCGCCGCACGATCTTCAACCATTTCGCCTCCCTCGATGACGTGATCATTGAGGCATGCGGCAAAGAACTCACACGGGTCGTTGAACACCTTGCCTCCATTTCGCCGGCGTCCGGCAGTGCCAAGGTCCCCATTTTTGATGACCTTGCACAGACCTTTCGCCAAGCAGATCTGATCACCGCCATGGTCTACCTGACAAAGGTCCTTGGCAGCGATGATCCCCGGCTTACGCCACGTCAGGCTCAAATGGCCGGACGCGCGTTTACCGAAATTAATGAACACCTCGGGCGGGAATTGCACGGCCGGCACCCCGATGCGGATCCGCTTGAGGTGGGTTTGTTGGTCAGCACCATGACCAACGGCTTGCTGGTGATTTACCTGCACTGGATCTCGGTCTGCGGCGCCGTCGACTCACCGGAATCCAGGAAGCTGTGGTCACAACTTGTCGACCGGCTGATTAGCTCGCTGCGCACCGGGTTTGGGTCCCACTAACTCCACTAAGAAGCATCTTTTACAACAAACTACGAAGGACTCATGGCTGAATTTCTGTATCGTCTTGGACGCGGCTCCGCCCGCCATGCACGAAAAATCCTGGCCGCGTGGTTCGCGGTACTGCTGGCCGTGGGCGTGGCCTTCGCGTTGGGTGGCGGAACGCTGTCAAACGCCATGTCGATTCCCGGCACCCCCACGGCGCAGGTCACCGACAAGCTTGCCGAGAAGTTCCCCGAGGCTTCGGGCGGCACCGGCAGCGTCGTAGCCCAAACCAGCGACGGCAAGGCCTTCACGCCGGCGCAGGAAAAAGCAATCAGCAAGATCATCACCAAGGCAACCACGATCAATGGCATCGAAACCATCGTTGATCCCTTTGCCAGCGAGGCCGAGCGCAGCAAGCAGGCCAAGGACATCAAGGATGGCAAGGCCCAAATCGCCGACGCCCGTGAGCAGCTAACTGCGGGCACCACCCAACTTGATGATGCCGAGGCCCAACTGAATACCGGGCGCGAACAGCTCGAGCAGGCCATCAGCCAGGCCAAGGCGGCCGGCATGTACGAGCCGGCCAAGGCCCAATTCGACGCACAGCAAGCCCAGCTGGACGCCGGCGCCGCCGAGCTGGAGAAGCAACGCGCAGCACTTGAAGAAAACACCGCCGAGCTTGAGGCACAGCAAGAGTCCCTTGAGCAGGGCGCCTCACTGCTGGAGATGGCGGCCGAAATCCGCAACGTGTCCCAGGACGGCGCAGCCGCGGTCATCACCACGGTCTTCACCGAGGCACAGATGGATATCGCCCAGGAAACCAAGGATCAACTGGTTGCGGCATTCGACGACACCCCCGTTGCGGGCGTCAGCTTCGACTACTCCTCCGAGGTCTCCCAGGGCATCCCCAGCGTCTTTGGCGTAGGCGAGGCCATTGGCCTGCTGGTCGCCGGAATCGTCCTGGTAGTCATGCTGGGGACACTGATCGGTGCGGGGCTTCCGCTGCTGACGGCCCTGGTGGGCGTTGCCATCGGCGCCCTGGGCGCCATGTCGCTGTCCAGCGTGCTGGACATGTCCTCGGTAACCCCGATGCTCGGCTTAATGCTGGGTCTGGCGGTGGGCATCGACTACTCGTTGTTCATCATCAACCGCCACCGCCACCAGCTCAAGGACGGCTACTCGGTCCGCGAGTCGATCGCCTTGGCCAACGGCACCTCCGGCAATGCCGTGGTCTTTGCCGGCGCCACCGTGTTCATCGCCTTGCTGGCACTAAATGTCACGCGCATTCCGTTCCTGGGACTTATGGGCTCCGTTGGCGCGGTCAGCGTCCTGATTGCCGTGCTGGTGGCCATCACCATGACCCCGGCACTGCTTTCACTGGTGGGGACCAAGATCCTCAGCCGCAAGGAACGCACAGCGCTGGCTGCCGGTGTAGCGGCGCAACCAGTGCTCGCCCCGTCCCCGAAGAAGGCCGTGCGTGCAATGTCCACCAAGGGCGCCATCGGCACCGCGGTGGTCTCTATCGCGCTCTTGCTGGTGCTCGCGATTCCAGCACTAGACCTGCGGCTGAACCTGCCCGACGGGTCTTCCGAAGCCCACGACACCACGCAGTACCGCGCGTATTCGGCCATCTCTGAGCGGTTCGGCGAAGGCCAGAACGGTCCGCTGCTGGTGGTCGCCGACCTTCCCGCCACCAACACCGACGAGGCGGCGCTGGCTTACCAGCGCGAGATCGCCGAGGCGCTCTTCGCCCAGCCAGACGTGGTTGCTATTGCCCCGGCAGGCACCTCCACGGACCGCACGGTAGCCGCATTCCAGGTCATCCCTGCGCAGGGCCCCACCAGCGTTTCCACCGAAAACCTGGTGCACGACCTGCGTGGGCTCTCACCGCTGGACGGCAAATTTGAGATTGGCGTGGCCGGTGCGGCCAGTGGCAACGTGGACATCTCAGAGAAGCTTGCCCAAGCCCTGCCGATCTACCTGGGCGTGGTGGTGGGACTGTCCATGATCATCCTAATCCTGGTGTTCCGCTCGATTTTTGTGCCGGTAGTTGCCACGCTCGGATTTATCCTTTCCTACTTCGCGGCCCTCGGCGGCGTGGTGGCCATCTACCAGTGGGGCTGGTTCTCCGCGGTCTTCGGGGTTGACACCCCGGGGCCCATCCTGAACTTCCTGCCCACGCTGTTAGTCGGAATCCTCTTCGGGCTGGCCATGGATTACCAGCTGTTCATCGGCTCGGGCATGCGCGAGGCCTACGCCCATGGTGCCAGCTCGCGGCTGGCCGTGGTCCAAGGCGTTCGCGCCGGACGCGCGGTGGTATCCGCGGCCGCGATCATCATGATCTCGGTCTTCGGCGGCTTTGTGTTCTCACACAGCGCGATGATCCGGCCGATCGGCTTTGCCCTGGCTTTCGGCGTACTGGTTGATGCGTTTGTGGTTCGCATGCTTTTGATCCCGGCACTTATGCACTTGGCCGGCGACAAGGCCTGGTGGCTGCCGAAGTGGCTCAACAGGATCCTGCCGGATATCGATGTGGAAGGCGCTTCTTTGGAACGTCGTCATCCGCATGCAGAGGCCGAGGGTTCACCGGACCCGGCTGTGCCTGCCAAGAGCAGCTAGCTCG
>DNHA01000103.1:4068-10499 GCA_003486025.1 Micrococcaceae bacterium
TGAGGCGTTTAATCGATCCGTGTTGATGCGAATCCATGAGGTAACTGTTCGGGGGTCGGCAAAAAGAGATTCAACGTTATTGCTAAGGACACTACCTACACCTAGTCCGCGTTTGAGGACAACTGATCTTCTGCGACTCTCGGATCCGCTGGTCTCACACATCTAGGGGTGTTTGGCATTCAAACTGCTTCAGCATTTACCCCGTGAGGTTCCCTGTCGAAGGATTGATGTCATGGTGCCCTTGCACCTGCATCATCCAAGTGCGATATACGAGCGGAACCAGTAGCGCAACAGCGTCAAGCGTGAGAAGTTCGCTGTTGAGCGTTTCACCGGTTTGGGAATGGTAGCTCAGAGACCCCCTGTGTGGGATGGTTACGGTTCTCTCACTGGAGGAAGTTTCGAGATGGGTGCCAAATTGCTCAGGGCAATCGGCCCACTGGCAATTGCCGCTTTCCTGCCGTTCAGCAGATTTTTAGCATGGCCGGCAACCAGGAGGGGCAGCTTCTCGCTGCCGCCGCGTAGCTCGATTTCTTGGCTGGCATATCGAAGCTTTTCCAAAGTCTCATTGACAATTTCCAACGCCCGATTCTCTTTGAGCCCCCACGATGCAGCCTCCGAAATCAACCGTTCGCGGGTGACGTGCGGCTGATGCGAGATCCCGTCGATCTTCATCGAGAGTGTGACGGGTCGACCATAGTAAAGAATCTGAGGAGTGACGTCGTATAACGGAGCCAACTCGATACGCCCATCAGGCCTGTGGAGGATGGAGAAATTCTTTCCATGGGCGTCAGTGTTTCCGCAAACAACGTTTGCCACGACGTAGGCCAAAAGCTGCTCGCGGTCATCAAGGCCTTGCCCGAAAGCTGTGCGTCGCCGGCTCAAGATACCTGCCATATTTTTGAGAGTGGCACGGTAAGGGTGATTGTGCTCAAACTTCGAATCGGCATCCCACGGAAGACCGATCGCCTGAGCCAAATCTTCTTGGTGGACTCGCCCAATGACCCCTTGGTCATCGGTGAACCGATCGTATCTTTCGATCACCAAAGCGGAGGTGCCATCAAATATTGACACCTCGCTGGCGAAGTTCACCAGATCACACCTTCTACCGAGTTCCAGGCAGTACGCTTCATCAAAAAGTGCACGCAGTCCGCGGGCGGAGTCCTCGTCTACGCAAGGCTTCACTATGTGCGTACTCGGTGCACCATTCACTGCATCGTGCCAGGCTCCATCGATACGGGCCATCGTCATCTTTGGTTGATAGCCGGCCAGTGATCCTCCACCGCCTACTTGGCCTAACGTGTGGAGGTTGATGCGCCCGATTTTTTGTGCGACTTGGGCGTCGGTCATCGGCTCATAGCTACCTACCGATAGATCTGATATTTCACCAATTTGCAGTGCCCCGGCTACATCGAGTCCTGCGTATGCGAGATGTCCAAACACGTCGGGGCGCTCTGCCCCGGAATCTCGAACAAGGTTCTCCAGACCTTTACCCTCGGGAAGCAGTCCTCCAAAAAATGCTGTTGCCGCTCCTGGCAGAGACTGACGAGGGCCCAGCGGCAGGCTCAAGGAAACAATCGTCGAACCAATGCCAAATTTGGCCATTCCTTCACTGGTGGACTGATAGGTGATTTGATCGCGAGAAATGCGACGGATGTCGCCGACATAAACTCCGTAGATGTGGACTGGAAGGGTTGCATCCACTGGCTACCGGGCCTCCCTGAACGAAAGCTCAATTCCGAGCGCTGACAAGACTTCGAGGAGCCTGGCATTGAGCACTTTTGGCTTGCCCGTTTCCAGTTCAGAAAGGTAGCGTTGGCTGACTCCGAGACGCTCCGCAAGTTCTACCTGTGAGAGTCCGTGACGTTGCCGCACAGCCAACACCATCAACCCGAGGTCGGATGTCTTGCGGATGATCCCATGCATTTTCATTACCTTTACGTAGTAAAGAAGATTTCATTACCTTTTCGTAATCATACCACCGCTATGAGCTATTCGTAATAGGGGATGTATCCAAAGCAAACACCCACACCCAATACCGCGCCCAAGGACCGCCGGATTCCCCCGTCGCGCATCTGGCGTGCAATATGCAGGGTGTCTAACAAGCAAATATTCGCAGGAAAGCCGGGAAGCAGATAGCCATCCATGGTCGGATCGGGTTGTCCGGAGACAAAACGCGAAATCGCCGAGGAGTAGTCTCGGCACGTTGCACCAACACATTACCCACCGTCCGCTTTTAGGATCTCAGCAACACCAATGCCAATCGAACGAAAAATCACTTACCTCGTCAGGTTTTCACGCAATCCAACGAAGACTACTTGATCAGCTCCGAGAAGTCTGCAGCTTGCAGGACCCAGGTTCAGGCTCTATCTCTTCCTNNCTGCGGATACAAGGCCACCCCTGTCCGGCACTTCAAGATCAACGTTGCAAACCTATCTGACCTGCGGTGCATCCACCTTCAGCTGCTCGGCAATCTGGAACAACGAAGCCGTGGTCACGGGGTTGAGCAAGATTGTATTATCCGCGGCGAGCTGTTCGGCACTTGGAGCATTTTCACCGGGAGCGCGCACCGCAGACTGACCGGCTTCCATTTCGGTGTCCTTCACATAGGCGATGAATTCTTCCACCTGCGCGGTGTACTCATTCAGGTCACGCAGTTGCGCCACATCGATGGCAATGATCAGCGTTCCTTGGGCTTCTTCGCTCTTGCGTCCTGAGACGGTGTCCGAACCGGACAGCGCACCGCCGAGAGCTTCAACAAGTAGCGCTAATCCAAAGCCTTTAAACCCGCCAAAGGGTTTGAGGTGTCCGCCGGCTCCGACCCATTGTTCTGATACCTTAGCGCCGCTGTCTTTCTCATAGTGCAGTCGTCCGGAGGCTACCGCGCTGGTGGCAAAATCAAGCACCATGTGCGGGGCTTGGGCACGCGGCACCCCGGCGGCGATGGGGTTGGTGGAGAGCCGCGGCTGCAGCCCGCCGGGCGGAAGCACCGATTGCAGTGACCCGTTATTGTTTCCGAAGATCAGAGTGATCACTCCCGCCTCGGCCGCCTGCTCGCAGAAGGGTGCAAAGCGTCCGGCGAAGTCGCTATTGCGCACGGTGACGGCACTAATGCCGTACTCCTTGGCGCGTTCTACAGCGAGCGCGGTGGCATCGCGTAAGGCAAAATGTCCGGGAGCACGGTTGCCGTTCAGCGCAAGCAGTGCCCCAGAATCTTTCTCAACGCTGGTCTTGGCTGACGGGTTTGTCTTGCCTTCCAAGGCCCGGCCCACGTATTCCGGTAGCCGGCGCAAGCCGTGGGAGGGGTGGCCCGCAATTTCGGAGGCCATCAGGTGATAGGCCATGTAGCTGGCATCTTCCACGCTGGCTCCCACGGCCTGCATGCAGCACACCGTGAACTCTTCGAGCTGTTGCGAGCTGAAGGCCGTGGACTCGTTCTGGTTTGCCGATTGACTCACTGCATCTCCTTGGCTGATTTGCGGTGCTGGCTGTAGCCAGCCACCATATCCGGATACTTCCCTACAACGCTGCTGAATTCAATTCGAGGTCTATTCGGCGAAGGCGGGGGTCTTCACCCGGCATTCCACGCGTTCTCCCACGGCACCGGTTTTTGTGCTGATCTCTTTTTCGCCGTCGAGCAGTACCCGGCAGGTCGCGCTGGCTCCCTTGCGCGGGGTGGCTGCAACACCGGCGTCGTCTTCGGCGGTAACTATCGTCGTTTCCCGCCAGGTTGCGGTGTCTGCATTCTTCGCGTCATTAACCGTCGCCGCCGTTTCCACGGTGGTTTCCGCCGAGGCCTCACCGCGCCCCGGGGATTCGAGGTAAACGATCTGGTCCACGGCGTTGATCGTCTCGCCGGTGACCGTGACCTCGTAGGTCACGCTCCACGCGTCGGCGGTCTGCTTGTTGAAGGATTCCACGGCTCCGCACCCGGTGAGCGATATCCCCGCAATGACCGCCATCGCGCAAACCGCCGCACGCTTGCCCGGCCGCGCCGTCTTCACCCATCCACCCAAATTCATTCGTTCCTCCTGATCAATTACGGGTACCGGGCTCCGGCCCCAATCTTCAGCCTACAAGTCCGCGCGTGCCCGACACCTCAACCGGCAGGTGGAAAATCCGTCGGCCCGGCTGCGACCAGCGAGGTAGCACCCGGCCATGGGCCGGGCCTCCTTTATACGGCATCCACTGGATGGAAGCACGCACTAGCCGTGCGGTGATTGCTCTGCAACTATTGCCCCATGACTAAGCTGCAGCCGGAAACAAATTTTTATGGCCACAATGTTTCAGCCTTTCTCGGACCAAGCCCGGCAACGCTCTTCGAGCAGCACCCGCTGCTAGCCAGTCTCTGGGAAGACGCTAAGGGGTATCTGCTGGTGCGCAGCAACGACGCGCACACCCTCTACGCGGTATCGCTGGCCAAGACGCTGCTCAGCCACCACCGGCACGCCGACCCGGATATTGTCTTGCCGGCCATACTGCTGCACGACATCGGCTGGTCATCCGTAGCGCCAGATTTGGTGCTCTCGGCCATCGCCCCGGGCGGCGGAAATAAAGAGCTGGTCTTACAGCATGAAAAAGAAGGCGCCCGACTGGCCGGAGAACTCCTGGCAAAGCACGGGGTCGGCCCGGACGTCCTAGAGCGCATCAGCTTCATCATCGATGGCCACGATTCCCGCAAGGAATCCACCAGCTTAGAAGACAGCCTGGTCAAGGACGCGGACAAGCTCTGGCGGCTGACTCCCCACGGGATCGACACGGTGATGGACTGGTTCGGGCTGAGCCGGCTGCAGGCGGTGGACCTGTGCGAATCACGGGTCATCAACCACCTGTTTACCAGCACTGCGCGCATCATTGCCACCGGTTTGCTCGCGGTGGAACGCGCCAATCTCTTCGAGCAACGGCTAGCCTTGGACTCACCAAGCTAGTTCTGCACCCAAGGAGCAACTCATGGCCGGTGGCACCTCGCAGCCCGGACGCAGCGTCACCTCTAAAATCTTGGCCATCCTGGCGGCTTTTGAAACGACCCGGCGTGCCTTGAGCCTGACCGAAATCGCCGCGTCCGCTAACCTGCCGCTGTCCACCACGCACCGGCTGGTCGGCGAGCTCATCGAAGCCGGCATGCTCAGCCGCACCCCGAACGGCGGAATCCAACTGGGTCTGCGGCTGTGGTCCATCGCGCAGAATACCGGACGGCAGCTGCGCGATACCGCCCGCCCCTTTGTCCAGGACATCTTCTCGCTCACCGGTGAAACCAGCCAGTTGGCCATCCGGGACGGCAACTCGGCGCTGTACATCGACCGGGTTTATGGCACTAAGCGCATTGCCCGGGCCTCACGTGTCGGCGGGCGGCTGCCTTTGCACGCGACAGCCGTGGGCAAGGTGATCTTGGCTTTTTCTGAGCCCTGGGTGATGGAAGCCTATCTGGACCATCCCCTGGAAGCGCTCACCGCGCATACCCATAACTCTCCCATTTTGCTGCGCAAGGAACTGGAACAAGTGAAGGCGAAGAACTACGCGGTCACGCGGGAAGAAGTCCGCTTGGGCACCTGCTCTATCGCGGTCCCGGTCTACCATACCGGGCGCTTGGGCTGCTCCATCGGCGTAGTGGTCCCTTCCTCGCACGCGGCGAATATGGAACGCCACCTGCCGGTTCTCAATGGCATTGCTAAACGCCTGGAGGCGGCAACAGTTCACATCCCGCTGGAAACGCTGCTTGGCATCATTACCGGCAAAGACAAGAACATTCCTGAATTAGACGAGGATGACGGCTACCCGCAGAGCTAAAGACACCTTCCACTGGACGGAAGATGGATCTTCCGTTCGGATGTGCCGTGGACAACACTAGGGATCAGTAAACGTTGCGTGGATCACAGATCTGCGTTTCCGCAATTTCCCGAGGAGCCACATCTCATGACCAGCACCCCAGCAGTTTCCGGTGGATGCCCAATGGGCTTCGGCGCGCAGGCCCCGGCGGACCACCACGGCTACGAACCATTCGCCATGGAAAATCCGTTCCCGGCCTATGCACGTATGCGCAGCGAGCAACCGGTGATGTTTGATGAGCGAACCGGCCTGTACGTGGTCACCCGTTATGACGACGTCAAGGAAGTCTTCGAAAAGTGGGAAACGTTCTCCTCGGAGAATGCCCAGGCACCGGTGCGCAAGCGCGGACCGCAGGCCACGCAGATCATGACCGAAGGCGGGTTCACCACCTACTCCGGGCTCTCCGCCCGCAGGCCCCCAGAGCACACCCGCATCCGGGCCATTGCGCAGAAGGCGTTCACCCCACGCCGCTTTAAGGCCTTGGAGCCGCTGATCCGCGAAAATGTGAAGGCATCCATCGAAGCGATGCTGGCCCGCGGTGATGACCATGGCGACATCGTCGCAGACCTGGCCTACTCACTGCCCACGGTCACCATCCTGACCCTGAT
>DNHA01000103.1:10568-10885 GCA_003486025.1 Micrococcaceae bacterium
GCCGCGATGACCTGGGGAGACCTGAGCGATGAGGAACAAATCCCGCACGCGCACAATCTGGTCGAATACTGGAACCGCTGCCAGGAAATCGTAGCCCGCACTCATACCGAGGGCGGCGATGACCTGACCGCAGATCTGGTCAAGGCGCAGTCCGACGGCGGGGATATCAGTGACCACGAGATTGCTTCGCTGCTCTATTCACTGCTCTTCGCCGGCCACGAAACCACCACCACGCTCATTTCCAACTGCGTGCGTGTCCTGCTCGATCACCGCGAGGCCTGGGAAGCGGTGTGCGCCGATCCCAAGCAGATCCCGAA
>DNHA01000260.1 GCA_003486025.1 Micrococcaceae bacterium
GGGTTCAAGACCGCGTTTGCATCTAACCGTTCTCAACGTCTTGATTCAATATCTAGATACAACCTATACTTAGATACATGAGCGACGATGAGGTGAAATCGGCATGGCCTGCAACCTGGACCCGTGCCGCGTTGGGAACGGCAGTTCTCGCCAGCCTTGAAGACGGGGCGTTGCACGGTTACGGCATTGCGCAAGCCGTAAATGAGCTTGGATTTGGGCGACCCAAAGGTGGGTCCCTCTATCCGCTACTGACCGGCCTGGAAAACGACGGCGCCGTCATCGCGCAATGGGAGCAAGGACAAAACGGTCCCGGAAAACGCAACTATGCGTTGACGCCGCTTGGACATTCAAGGCTCCACGAAGAACGTCGCGCTTGGCTTGCTCTAGCCAACTCTCTCGGCGCGCAGAAACCAGATGCTGACAACGACTCGGACCCACAAGGAATGAAGCCATGACTCAGAACCCCGCAGAATCGGACACCAAAATTGATCTCGCCAAACTCATCAAAGAGTTCCATGCCGCCCGCGGCCAGGAAGACGACGTGGACTGGGTACGAACCGCTGCAGGTCGGCTGATGCTCGACGGCGTCAAAGTTTCAGCTGCGAAAAAAGCCTTCACCGAGCTTCTTCCAGTACTTAACGACGCGCAGGAACCGGCAGAAGAACTATTTGGCGACCCAAAGGTCTGGGCAAAAGAGCAGCAGGAACATTGGCAGCAATCCGGAACTCCTGCACAGGACCGGTACCAGCTGTATTCCTTCAAACGACTTACCCAAACAATCTGTTTCAGCGCATCATTGCTCAGCGTGGTCGTGACCATCGTGGCCCTTATCGATGATGGATGGACAACAAAACTGAGCTGGGCCATGTTTGGACTTCCGCTCTTCTTCACGACTATTGCCGTAGGTTTAGCGCAGTTCTGGAATCTTGCAGTGCGGAAATTTACACGCCTCATGGCAATGCTCTGGACTGCAATGATCCTTGCCGTCTCGGTGATTACCCTCGCCGGACTAATCATTGCCCTTCAAGGATCCCCAGGCACAGCATCCGTTCTTTGGTATCTGGCTCCGGTACCGATGTACGCGCTCTTTTACTACCTCATCGAGAAGCTTGCAAAGCGCAATTATCTGGCACCGCGCTCAACCTCGTCAAAGACTGAAGTCGCGACACACGAGGAATGGATCAGCCAGCTCCAGGAAAACCTCCGACTTCGGGATGACCTCAGCGACCGTCGGATTCGTGTCATCATCGAAGATACCCGCGCATTCGCCGTCGATGCCAAGGCATCGCTGCCTGCGGAATTCGGCACGCCGGAAAGCTACGCAGCCAGCTTCGCGCCCAACACCTCATTCCGCGCACGCCGCGAAGCATTGGGCTGGACGGTTGGAAGCGTACTTATCGCGTTGCTGCTTCTAGTCTCAATTGACAACGCGCAGTCACTCTTCTCCTGGCAGTCCGTGGTCTTCGCAGCGTTGCTCGTCGGAGCGATCTGCTACGCGGTCCAAGGGTGGCGGAGGTCCTTTAAGAATTAGCAATGAGTTCCACAGTGTTGAACCCTCAGGCAACCTTCAGTGGAGTGATTGCCGCGATTTGTTCAGCAACACGATCCTCTGCAAGTACCAATTCATAGTGCGACTGCAAATTCAGCCAAAACTGTGGGTCGATCCCAAAATAACGCCCGAGTCTAAGCGCGGTGTCTGCGGTAATGGCTCGCTTGCCATGCACTATTTCGTTAATGCNNCGGCGTGGTGGAACGCCAATCGAGACCGCAAGCTTGTTCTGGGTGATCCCGAAGCCGTTGATGAAGTCCTCCAGCAGCACTTCGCCGGGGTGAATTGGGGCCCATTTCTCAGTGGTAGTCGACGAGTTCGACATCTTCCGCACCTCCATCTTTCCAGGTGAAACAAATCCGCCATTGATCATTCACGCGAATGCTATATTGCCCCGCCCGATCCCCTTTCAGCTGCTCCATCCAATTCCCCGGTGGCACGCGCAATGAGTCAAGGAACCTAGACGCATGTATTTGAGTCAGCTTTCGGATAGCGACCTTCTGCACGCGCGGATCGATCGATGGCACCTTGTCTCGGCACCACAGTCTCTCGGTCGCCTTATCGGCGAAGGATCTGATCGCAGCTACAGAATGACATGCATAACGCGACGCGTTAAGCGTGAATCCTTGTGTTTTCATCGATACATAATTTCCAGCCCGCCCTAGCGCGTGCTTGAGATTCGGGACAAATTCAGGAATCACGGGTCGACATGAAGAAGCTTGCCAGCGAATGCGCGACGGATTATGCCTCTGCTTGCCGTTTTTGGGCAGCCAATGAAGATCGTTCAGTGATTGAACTAGGTCCAGCGACGGCGGATGGCTAGGCTGGGTAGATGGCGACAGTTATCCTCGTGCGGCACGGCCGCACCACAGCCAATGCAACCGGGCTTCTGGCCGGACGAACACCAGGCGTGAACCTCGATGAGCACGGGCAGCAGCAGGCAACTTCAGCCGGCGAGCGCCTCGCGCGCGTGCCGCTGGTCGGCGT
This sequence comes from Micrococcaceae bacterium, assembly GCA_003486025.1. Lineage (GTDB taxonomy): Bacteria > Actinomycetota > Actinomycetes > Actinomycetales > Micrococcaceae > Glutamicibacter. The sequence goes on from DNHA01000260.1 coordinate 2,537, forward strand.
GGTTTCCAGCCCGCTTCAACGCTGCCAGCAAACCGCGCAATACATCCTGGACCGGCAGCCCGGAACCCCTTATGCGCCCACCGAGGACGGCCTGACCGAGTGCGACTACGGCCAGTGGCAAGGCCGCATGCTCAGCGAGCTGGCTAGCGAAGAATTGTGGCCGGTTGTCCAGTCCCAACCCTCGGCGGTCACCTTTCCCGGCGGCGAATCCATGGCCACGATGCAGTCCCGCTCGGTGGCCGCCATTCGACGCCACGATGCAGCCTTTGAAGCCGAGCACGGTCCAGGAGCAGTCTGGGCGGCGGTCGCGCACGGGGATATCATCAAGTCGATCCTCGCCGACGCACTAGGTATGCACCTGGACATGTTCCAGCGACTAAACGTTGGCCCCGCGTCGATTTCTATCGTGCACTATGGCATCAACCGCCCTACCGTCCACGCGATCAACACCGAGGCCGGCGATCTATCCTGGCTGGCGAACACTACCCACGCCGCCGATGCGCCCGTCGGCGGCGGCGCCGGAACACAAACAGCACCCACAAACGGAGCATAAGATATTTACATGCCTACACGTATTCACGAATTTTCTTGGCCCGACAGGGTCGTTGTCGGCGTCATCGGAGCTCCCGGTGACCGCACCTTCTACCTCCAGGTGCGCACGGGCAAAGAGATTGCCAGTGTAGTTCTGGAGAAGCAGCAGGCCGCGCAGCTCGCGGAGAACATCGATGACATTCTTGATCAGTTGCTCACCGTGGATGGAAACCCCTTCAGCATCCCCACCGGCACTCCGATCGAGCTCGTGGACAATGACCCGCTCGAAGCTGATCCGGAGCAGTTCCGCACCGGCGCGATGAGCCTGGGCTGGGACCCTTCCACCTCGCAGATCGTCATCGAGGCCCACCCGATTCCGGATGAGGATCCCGACGCGGCTCCCGCAGAAGAGACCGAAATGCTGCGCGTGCGGATGCCGGTGGGCACCGCCCGCGCCTTCGCTAAGCGCACCCGCGAGATCGTCGATGCCGGGCGTCCGATGTGCACCCTCTGCGGTTACCCGATGGACGCAGACGGGCACACCTGCACCCTCCCCGAAAACTGATGCACATGGCCGATCTGATGACCACCGAGCTCACGCTCACCGGCCGGCTCACCACGGCATCAAACGCAACCTTCCTTGGCAGCATCGGTGAGAACGTGGTCGTCTACAAGCCGATCGCCGGGGAGAATCCGCTGTGGGATTTTCCCGACGGCCAGCTGGCTCACCGGGAGGTCGCCGCCTATCTGGTCTCGGAAGCGCTGGGCTGGAATATCGTCCCGCACACCTGGCTGCGTGAGGGCCAGTTCGGCCAAGGCATGGTGCAGCTGTGGCAAGAGCAAGATCGCGATGAAAACGCTATTGATCTGGTTCCTGCCGGCAGCGTTCCCCAGGCTGGTTGGAAACAGGTTTTCCAGGGACGCGGTGAGAATGGTGAACTGCTCGCTCTCGTTCATGAGGACTCCCCCGCGTTGCGCCGGATGGCGGTATTTGATGTCATCGTCAACAACGCGGACCGCAAAGGAAACCACATCCTGGCGATGACCGGTGGACACCGCTACGGGGTGGACCACGGACTCACCTTTCACCACGAGCACAAGCTGCGCACGGTGCTGTGGGGCTGGGTTGGCGAAGCACTCACCGATGAAGAACTCGAGGGTGTCGCGCGCATTAGCGAGGCACTAAATGCTGAGCTGGGGCAAAAGCTCGCGGAGCTGCTCACCGCAGACGAACTTGCTTCTCTCGCTCAGCGCTGCGAACGGTTGCTTTCCGCAGGTCAATTCCCCAGCCCGAGCGGGCAGATGCCAGCGGTACCCTGGCCTTTGTTCTAAACGAACAGCGCTAGGAGAACCCCGGGTGCCAGAAATTTTCCGCCCTGGCCCTGCACTGCCGGCGGGCGAGTCCGCCGCGGCAATGCGGCACATCTCGGTGCCTCAACAACGATAGGGGGTTCTCCGAATCAGAACTAGGACCCTAGCTTTCTTCTGTCGGAAAGTCTGTTGCGAATGAGGCGGTAAAGGCACGGTAGATCCACGGGCATGCGCCATGATTGCTTAGGTTTTGGATAAAACTCCACCGAGTTCTGAAACGCACCAGCTCCATGAGGGCCTCTACGATCCAGCCCACTGATTGTCCTCACTCTTGGTATTTAG
>DNHA01000300.1:0-4759 GCA_003486025.1 Micrococcaceae bacterium
CTTGCCGCCCTCGGAACGATTGCCATAAGGCTTATCGCCGTAGGACTTGTTGCCGGCGGATTTGCCGCCGAAGCTCTTGGGGCCACGCGAGTTGCGTGGTGCCGAGGAACCCTTGTTCATGGTTCGTAATTCCTTTGTCTGTTAAGTATCGCGGGCGCACCGCTTAAAAAGCGGAACGCATCTGGTGTCCGGTCGACATCCGTTTCATACGCGGATGCCTAGTCGTCGTAGGTTGCCGAATCGAGCGATTCAAGGTCGGCTACCCCGGGAAGATAAGGAGAAAGCGCCGGAAGATCTTCCAACGCACTCAATCCCAGTCGTTCCAAGAAATACTCGGTTGTTTGGTACAGCGTCGCTCCGCCGTCGCCAATCTCCGGGTGTTCCGTGATCAACCCCCGAGTCAGCAGTGTGCGCACTACAGAATCGACGTTGACACCTCGAATCGCCGAAATACGTCCACGCGAGACCGGCTGTCGGTAAGCGATGACAGCCAGAGTTTCTAGGGCGGCCTGTGAAAGGCGTGCTGTTTGCCCGTCGAGTACATAACTGGAGACGAAATCGGCGTAATCGGTCCGCGTGTAAAAGCGCCAGCCAGAGGCGACACGGCGCAGTTCAAATCCGCGCGGACGATCTTTACCATCATACTCGGTCGCGAGTTCTTCCAAAGTGGTGGCGATCCGCGCAATTGGGAGGTCGAAGATTTGGGCCAAACGTGCCGTAGATACGGGCGAATCGGCGACCATCAGCACCGCTTCGAGACCTGATTTAAGCCCTCCAGGCAGCTCGTCGATGGGTGCAATCTCACTCATGATCCCGCTCACCTGCGCTCCCCTCGTACTGATCCTGAATCTCGTGCACATTAAAGTCGCTCTCGCCTGCCAGAGAAATCTCCAGCCGGCCCAGCGGGTTCTCCTGCGTAAACACGATCACCTTCTGCCGGAACATCTCCAACAATGCCAGAAAACGCACCACCACGACCAGCTGCTCGCGGGTATCTGCGATCAATGCAACAAAATCCAAGGTGCCATGCTCGGTCAGCATGGCGGTTATCGTTTCGGCTTCCTCGCCGATGGTGACATTTGCGCCGTGCAAGTGGGCCAGACCCACCTCGGTGACCGGTTCCGGTTTGGGCGCCAATGCCGAAGCTGCAAGCTGCGCAAACTTCTCCGGCCCGATGTTGAATATCAGGTCCGGAAGCAGCGCAGCGAACTGCGGTTCCAGCGAAACCTCACGTGGTCGCCGGGAGGATTCCTCATGATATCGCTCGCCCAAGAATTCCGCGGCATGCTTAAACGCCTTGTACTGCAGCAGTCGAGCGAACAGCAGATCGCGTTCTTCGAGCAGTTCGAAGTCATCGGCGTCGGCCATTTCCCCGCGCGGAAGCAGCCGTGATGCTTTGAGATCAAGCAAGGTGGAGGCAACAACCAAAAATTCGGTTGTTTCATCAAGCAGCTTCAGCCCATCCCCGGTGCCTTGCAGTGCTTTAAGGTAGGCGATGAACTCGTCGGTGACCTCCGCCAGAGCCACTTCGGTAATATCCATCTCACGCTGGGTAATCAGGTGCAGCAGTACATCAAAAGGGCCGTTGAAATTCTCCAGTGCAAGGCGAAAACCGCCACCGGTCTCATCCGCAGATGAATCGGCAGCGGTTTTCTCGACGGCCTGCGCGCTCATTACGGGGCGCCACCGCGGAAGATCAGTTCCTTGGCCAGGCTGCGGTACGCCTCGGCACCCGGATGGTTCCCGGCATAGGTGGTAATCGGTTCTGCCGCCACGTTGGCATCGGCAAATTTAATAGTTCGCTTGATGACCGTTTCGAAGAGCTTGTCCCCGAAGGCTTCCTCCAACCGCGACATCACCTCGCGGCTATGCAGGGTGCGAGCGTCATACATGGTGGCCACCACGCCATCGACCTCGAGAACCTGGTTCAGCCGGTCTTTGACCTTGTCGATGGTTTCCATCAGCAATGCTACGGCGCGCAGGGCGAAGAACTCTGCGGTCAGCGGGATGATCACGCCATGTGCGGCCGTCAAGGCGTTCACCGTCAGCAAGCCCAGCGATGGCTGGCAGTCGATCAGCACCACGTCATAGTCGTCGATCACGTTGCGCAAGGCGCGTTCCAGTGCTTGTTCGCGGGCAACCTCGTTGACCAGCTGCACCTCGGCGGCGGACAAATCGATGTTGGCAGGCAACAGATCGATGTTCTCCACGTCGGTGGTACGAATCGCGTCGGTGATCTGGACCTTGCGGTCCATCAACACGTTGTAGACGGTCATGTCCAGCTCATGCGGGTTCATGCCGAAACCTGCAGACAGCGCACCTTGCGGGTCGAAGTCCACCAGCAGCACCTTACGGCCGTATTCGGCGAGCGCCGCGGCGAGGTTGATGGTGGAGGTGGTTTTACCCACGCCACCCTTCTGGTTGACCATCGCGATCACACGCGCCGGGCCGTGGGACGGCAGGGGCTGCGGGGTCGGGAACTCGGTTAGCGGTTTACCTGTGGGGCCTAGCGGACGGGGCTCCTTGAGCATTCCTGCGCCGCGCTGCTTGCTTCCCTGCTGTTCGCTCACGATGGGTGAACCACACTTCCCGTTCGGATCGGACGATGTACTTGGTTTAAGGTTAACGGTTCGATGCAGAAATTCTTGGGTTTACGGCCGTTATACGGCGAGCCTTTACCTTGAACCTTAACTCAAATGTTGTAAGGGAGCTGGGCGTTATTTTCTGCTCCCCTCTGCCCGGCCAGTTTCCGTTCACCTCTAGCCCTATTTATCGTCGCAATGATAGATTTTGGGTCTCGCATTCGAGAGGACCATCAGTGCGCTCCGTCCTGCAATTTGCAGGCCTTGCCGGAACTTCTGCGCATCTGGCCTCCACGACGCGAAGTGTCCCGGCATCGCGCGCAGCGATATTCCGACCTCCAATTGCTTCCGGGACTCAACGGGGAGAACTTATGAACACGAAGCGTCATTGCTCGACCGATCAGCTATCACGGGCGCTTACGGTGACCGGCACACTGATTTCCGAGCTGAACCCCGAGCAGTACTCCGCCCTTACCCCGTGCACCGAATGGGATGTACGGGACCTAGTGGCACATTTGGTGGGCATGAACCTTGTTTTTACCGCACTGCTCAACGGCCACAAGCCGCCTTCGCGCGATCAGCAGGTTCTGGGCGATGATCCAGGCGCAGCCTTCTCCAGCTCCGCGGCCGCTCTGCTGAGCGCCTTTGAACGCCCCGGAGCACTTGAGCAGTATTTCGAAACCCCCATGGGATCTGCCACGGGTCAGCAGCGCCTCGACATCCGGATGTACGATCTGCTTGCCCATGCGTGGGATCTGTCCCAAGCCACGGGTAACACGCTGGAGACACTGGACGATCTGGCCGAGCAGTCCCTGCAGTTTGCACACGGACAGCTCGCACAGCAACCGCGGAACGGGCGCTTCAACGTGGCGCAGCCCGTACCTGCCGGCGCTTCCGCCTTGGACCGGCTCGCAGCGTTCCTCGGCCGGCCCCTGGACGGGAATTGGTCCGCCGCCTAGCAGCTTCCCGACGGGTCATTCCCCTTGCGCCGGCCTTCGCTGCGTGGTCGACTGGAATATCTTCAAGGCAGAATTCAGCGAGGAAGGACCTCGAGATGATCAAGGGCATACTTGCCAATTGCACGGTCTGCGACCTGCAGCGCGCCGAACAGTGGTACACCGTCCTCTTCGAACGTGCACCGGACCACCGGCCCATGCCAGGTCTGCTCGAGTGGCATCTCGGGCAAGGCTACGGCCTGCAGCTCTGGTGCGAACCGGAGCGCGCAGGTGGTTCAACGGTTGTACTCGATGTCACCGACCTCGAGTCGGACGCGGCACGCTTGCTGTCCTCGGGCATCGCGCATCAAGGTCCGCAACTGGGTGGTGGAGCGCATATCCTGCAGCTCGAAGACCCCGACGGGAACCGAATCGTTTTAGCCGGGTCCTTGGTGATCCCACTGCCGTAAAACAAGCAGCAAGATACTGCGTTGCCGGCATCCGCGAGCTTGGCAGCAAAAAGTCCGCGGCTTCTCCGATGGAGGAACCGCGGACTTCGATGTTGTTGAGCCAGCCCAGGCTAGTGAGCGTCTGGCTCCAATGACAGCTCGTCAAACGGGCGATCGCCGGCGAGCACTGCACGGGCCTGCTCCATGTCGATCTCCTTGGTCCACTTGCCGATCAGCAAGGTGGCCACCGCGTTGCCGCAGAAGTTGGTCAGTGCACGGGCCTCGGACATGAACTTGTCGATGCCCACAATCACGCCCATGCCGTCGAGCAGTTCAGGTCGGTGCGACTGCAGCCCGGCTGCCAAGGTGGCCAGTCCGGCACCGGTTACCCCGGCGGCACCCTTCGAAGCGATGATCATGAAGACCAGCAGGCCGATCTGCTCGCCGAGGTTCATCGGCATGCCCATTGCGGTCGAGACGAACAGGGCAGCCATAGTCAGGTAGATGGCGGTACCGTCAAGGTTGAAGGAGTAGCCGGTAGGTACGGTGATGCCCACCACTGGCTTGGAAACACCGACGTGCTCCATCTTGGCGATCAGGCGTGGCAGTGCCGATTCGGAAGAGCTGGTGGAGAAAATCAGCAGGTATTCGCGGGCCAGGTACTTCAGCANNGCGAAGATGTTCAGCCCGGTCACCAGGCGCAGCATGGTTCCGAGGATGACCACGATGAATACTGCACAGGTAGCGTAGAAGGCACCCATGAGAATCGCCATCGAGCCGATAGCAGCCCATT
>DNHA01000300.1:4797-6939 GCA_003486025.1 Micrococcaceae bacterium
CAGCCCAACCGGTAGCACCAACCACCGCGGCGATGGCGCCGAAGGCGCCAATTGGCGCGACCCACATGATCATCATCATCAGGCGGAAAACCACTGCCTGAACGTTCTTGATCGCATTGAGCACCGGTTCACCGGACTTGCCCATGGACTGCAAGGCGAAGCCAACCAGCAATGCCAGCACCAAGGTAGGAAGCACCGGAATATCGCCCGGGATCATTTCGAGCAGGAATGCAACGGTGGAGTTCTCCCCGCCAGCGGAGCCCGATTCGTAGGGTTCAAGCTTCAGGCCGGCGCCGGGGTGGATGATATTTCCTACCAGCAGGCCGATGGCNNGCCGACCTTGCCCACCGTGGCGGCTTTGGCGATCGAGCCCACACCAAGTGCGATGGTGCAGAAGATCACCGGGGCGATGAGCATCTTGATCAGCGCCACAAATCCGGTTCCCAGGGGCTTGAGCGCCTTGCCCACCTCGGGGGCCATGAGCCCTACGGCAGCACCAAGGACTACCGCGGCGATCACCATGATGTAGAGCCAGTGGGTGCGGTCTTTTTTCTTGACCGGCGTCTGGGACGACGGGTCCTGCGGTACTTGTTCTGTGACAGCCATGGGGATTCCAGCCTTACTTTGCCGAGGGACCAGCGCAACCACTGTGTTGGGCTGGCGCGTAAGATCGTTCTTGTTCCATGGTGCGCGCGTCGGTGATGTGCATCTCTATTGCGTTCATATTGTTCACACAGCAAAACTTTAACGTTCGACCAAGGAGCCAATTCCATGGCCAGCGACTTGCACGAGAGTGCCTCAGCCAACGCACCGGTCCCGCTGACCCGCGACGGCTGGTCATTTGCCGCCCGAATTTTTGCCGCACAAATGCTGCTGGTCATTGTGGTGATTGCTTGGCTTGGCGTCGCCTCCTACCAGCACGTGGCCCGAGTGGCCCTCGACGTGCGGCAATCAACGGTAGCCACCGTGTCCACCACCTTGGCCAACGACCCCTTTGTGGCCAACGCGCTCCAGGAAGCTGACCCCAGCGCCGCCTTGCAGCCCTATACCCAGAACATTTTGAGCCACGCGCAAACCATCGATTTCATCACCATCATGACCCCGGACCTGTTGCGCGTGACCCACCCCAACCCGGCGCAACTGGGCAAGCCCTATTCCGGATCCACCGCACAAGCTCTGCGCGGTGAGGTCTTCTCCGAGCAAGCGGTCGGTACGCTGGGACGCTCGGTACGCACCATCGCCCCGGTCTATGCGAAGGACGGAACGCTGGTGGGCATGGTTGCCACCGGCATCACCTTGGAAAGCCTGCAAGTGCTTTACCGCGAAGAACTGCCGCAAATTCTGCTGGTCTCGTTGTTCGCGCTGCTGCTGGCCGGTTTCACTTCCTGGTCATTTTCCAAATACATTCAAAGCGCTACCCTGGGCTTTGGCCCGCACGGACTGCGCCGGCTCTACGCGTTCTACTTCTCCGCACTGCACTCGGTACGCGAGGGACTGATCCTGCTGGACCGCAGGCACCGCATTGTGCTCTATAACTCCGAAGCAGCGCGCCTCCTGAAATTGCCGGCCCAGGCACCGGGAGACGGGCTGGACCTTTCGGACGCCAAGCTGCCCGACACCCTGCGTGAATTGATGTCCAGCGGCCGGGCAGCACGCGATGAAATCCATTTGGGCCACGACTCGGTGCTTGCCGTTTCACAGAGCAACGCCAGGCTGACCGGAACGCAGCTGCCCGGCAGGTACCGGCTGCCCTTGCGCTGGCTGCGGGTGCAGCCGCCCAGCGGCCAGGTGCTCACCCTGCGCGATCTCACCGAGGTGCAGGAACTGACCGGTGAGGTGCAGTCGCTGAAAACTTTCTCCACCGCGCTGCGTGCCCAGACCCATGAGCACGCCAACCGGCTGCATACCATCGCCACGCTGATCGAAAACGGCAGCGCGGACAAGGCATTGGCCTTCGCCGTCGATGACCGGCAGAATTCCCAGGCGCTCACCGACGCGATCGTGCAAAACATCGATGACGTGTACCTTTCCAGCCTGCTGGTGGCTAAATCGGCACAGGCCCACGAACGCGGAGTCAACCTCAGCATCACCGCCACCGGTGTGGTCCGCCCCGATACCTTCCAGGCCACCGACATCGTGACT
>DNHA01000300.1:6971-7158 GCA_003486025.1 Micrococcaceae bacterium
TGACCATCGTGGGCAACTTGCTGGATAACGCACTGGACGTTTCGGCGGGCACCGAGGAGTCGACCGTCTGGGTGGAAGTTAATGCCCTGGCGGACGAGGTGATCATCGCCGTCGCGGATTCCGGGCCGGGCATCGAACCCGAATTCCTGGAAAACCTGCTGCGTTTCGGAGTGAGCACCAAACAGGG
>DNHA01000037.1:0-3550 GCA_003486025.1 Micrococcaceae bacterium
ACAGGCTGCTCGCCGCCGGAACCGCCGCGCTGGTGACCAGCACCAGCGAGGTACTTGAGCTGCTCGGTGTGCCGGCCGAACCAGCAGAAGCGCCGGTCCCAGCGGATAAAAGCCAGGATGGTCCGTTGGATTCGCTGAACAAAACCCAGTCGATGATTTACGATGTGATGAATTTTGCGCAGGGCCACGTTCCCGATGAAATTTCCGCGCTGAGCGGGATCCCGATCATGGAAACCCTGCGTGCCCTGAGCGTGCTTCAGCGCCTAGGCATAGCGGAGTCCAATGGCACGCAGTTCAGGCTGGTGAGCCGTCGAAGTTTATCGGTGAAAAACACGGTAAATTGAAGGGGATGAAGCCCGAACCTGCCACCGAAGCGCCGCAAGTCCCATTAGCTATCAGCGAGCCGATCGCCGACTACCTGGATTACCTGCGGCTTGAACGTGCACGCAGCGAAAATACCTTGCGGGCCTATGGCGTGGATCTGCGGCTGATGAGCGAATTCTTGGTGGGACATGCAGGCGTTCAACGTCTATCGGATGTCACCGTCCAGATGTTGCGCGACTGGTTGGCGCTTCTGCACGAGGCACAGATTTCACGCACCACCATCGCCCGGCGCATTTCCTCGGTCAAGAACTTCTTCGCGTGGTCGCTCAAACACCGGGTGGTAGCCAAGGATCCTGCCTTACGTTTGGTGGCCCCAAAAAAAGAGCAGCGGTTGCCCCACGTATTGCAGACCGGTCAGATTGATCGTTTGCTCAGTGAACCCGCAACGGAAACCCGTAAAACTGGTTCTGCGAGCGGTGAACCAGCCACAGAGCTCACCCCAGCGGAAATCGCGGCGGAGCAAAAACGCTTGGCCCTGGCAGCCCGGGATCGGGTCATCGCCGAACTGCTTTATGCGTCGGGGTTGCGCATCAGCGAACTTGTTTCGCTGGATATCACGGACATTGATTTTGAACGGCGTACCGTGCGCGTAGTGGGCAAGGGCAACAAAGAACGTGTGGTCCCTTTTGGCAAGCCTGCTGAACGTGTGATCAATCATTGGCTGCGAAACCACCGCAAGCTCGTGGCGCTTCCGGAAACCGGTGGAGCGTTGCTGGTCGGTGCTCGCGGCGGGCGGCTCAATGTCCGGCAAGCGCGTGAAGTGATCTCCCAAGCCCTGAAATCACTGGGGGATACCTCGGCTAGCGGGCCGCACGCATTGCGCCACACCGTGGCCACTCATTTACTCGATGGAGGCGCGGATCTTCGCGCAGTTCAGGAGTTCTTAGGACACTCCTCGTTGGCTACCACCCAGCTCTACACCCACGTCTCGGTGGACAGATTACGTCAAAGTTACCGCCAAGCCCATCCGCGGGCCTGAGGGTTTGGTTGAAATCCAGATGAACTGGCCCGGACGGCTGGCGAAAGTCTCGATCTTCGGGCAAAATGGTACTTGTCGGTAAGTACTGCACTTCGGCGAGGTTGACGTAGGGGAAGACGATCAACACCGTAACGGAGGATGGCATGTCTGCATCGATGACACGAGGCGTGATTTATATTCACTCGGCCTCTGCCGCGTTGTGCCCACATCTGGAGTGGGCCATTCAGGAGGTGCTCGGCCAACCAGTCAAGATGGACTGGAATGACCAGCACGTGGCTCCTGGACTTCGCCGTGCCGAAATTACCTGGACAGGCCCGCAAGGTACCGGTGCCTACTTGGCCACCGCAATGCGTGGATGGCAACACCTGCGTTTCGAAGTCACCGAGGACCCAAGCCCAGGCTGCGACGGAAGCCGCTGGTCCTTCACCCCGGATCTGGGAATTTTCCACGCGACCGTAGATGTCGCCGGCAATATCATGGTGAGCGAAGAGCGCATCCGCTGGGCCTATGAAAAGGGCGACGGAAATGCCTCGGTCTTCTTCCAGGAAATGTCGGTGGCCCTCGGCGAAGCCTGGGATGAAGAACTTGAACCCTTCCGCCATGCAGGTGACGATGCACCTGTTCGATGGCTCAACCAGGTGGTATAACCACTGGTTAATAAGTCTGGGGGAGACCGAATAGGTCTCCCCGAGTAAATCCCCGGTGGTGCGGGGTGTTACCGCAGAAAAACGGGATCCCGAAGAAGTTTCGGGATCCCGTTTGCGCGTCTGGTACCAGTGCTTGAAGCTGTGAGGCGAGCATCAGCACGCTCATGGTAGCCTATTGCTGATGAAGACCAGTCAGGCCCGTGGCGGCCACTCCCGGAACGGCTATCTGGTCGTTCCCTGATTCGTGCACCTCCGTGCGTGGTGGAAATTGTGAAGCACTGACCCACACCACCAACGGAGGATGCCCATGACCGCACGATTTAACCACACCATCATCGCTTCGCTGGACGCTGCGCAGATGGCAGAATTCTACCTGGAACTGCTCGAAGCGAAGCGCGCGCCAAGCTGGGGACCGTTTCAGAACCTCATCATCGGCGACGGCGTCATGCTTCAGTTCGCCGCGCCTCCGATCGACTTCCCGCCGCAGCCTTACGCGTACCTGCTCGACGATGCCCACTTTGACCGGGCCTATGCCAAGATCCGCGAAGAACACCGTGAGCACTGGGCCGATCCGCAGCAAAAGCTTCCCGGGCAGATCAACACCGAGCATTCAGGCCGGGGAGTATATCTGCTTGACCCCTCCGGCCACTATCTGGAATTGATCACCACGCCGTACCTCTAGCGCATCCAGTTTCGCTTAGCGCACCACGTCGTAGACGTTCTTCTGGATACCGTTGGAATACACGGCAGAATCCACCAGTTGCAGCTTCTGCGTAGCCAGCGATGCCTCACTGAAAAGTCGTTTACCTGATCCCAGCAGCAGCGGGAACACCAGCAGGTGGTACCGGTCGATGAGCTGATGCTCCTGCAAGGAATGCACCAAGGTCGCCGAGCCGTGCACAATCAACGGGCCGCCCTCACCAGCACGCAGCCGCGCCACCTCGGCAGCCGAACGCAGGATCTGGGTTTCACCCCACCCATCGACCAGCTGGTTCTCATGCAAAGAGGTGCTCACCACATATTTGGGCATCGCATTGTATTTCGGAAACTGCTCATCCATCGATGGCCATGCGGCACCGAAGGATTGATAGCTGACTCGGCCCAACACCATCGCTTCGGCCTCATCTCGCTCGCTGCCCTTGATCACCTACGCGGACGGATCAAACTCCACCCCGGACATGGTCCAGCCGGAGTTGCGATAACCCGGTTCACCTCCCGGGGCTTCCATCACTCCGTCGAGCGAGGTGAATGCGGTGACAATCAGTTGGCGCATGGCAGTTGCTTCTTTCTTCCGAGGAGAATTGAATTGGCCCATCTGGGTTCAGCTAATAGTGATCGTAGCCTAAGAACTTAAAGCAATGACGGGACATCTTCTGGAATTCAGAAGGTGTCCCGTCATCAGCGGTTCAAGCAAAAACTAGACGCTGCGGATTGCGACCACTGCGTTGTGTCCACCAAAACCGAAGGAGTTATTCAGTGCCACGATGCTGCCCTCGGCCGGAAGCTTCGCTGGCTCGCCGGTGACAACCTTCAATGGAAT
>DNHA01000037.1:3611-3780 GCA_003486025.1 Micrococcaceae bacterium
TCGCCAAGGTGGTCAGTACGGACTCCACTGCGCCCGAAGCACCCAGCAGGTGGCCCATCTGCGACTTGGTCGCCGAGACCCACACGTTGTCCAGATGGTCGCCCAGGGCTGCCTTCAGCGCGGTGTATTCAGGCTTGTCGCCCACCGGGGTGGATGTGGCGTGCGCGTT
>DNHA01000094.1 GCA_003486025.1 Micrococcaceae bacterium
GCCGGTCCCGGACTTGGCATCATCTGGCGGATACCCACCTCAGCAAGTACCTGTGGGCAGCGCGGGCGTGGCCTTGGGCTGGCTAGAATGGCCGCAGCCCCCGCTACCAGCCCGATTGATCCGATGCGTATCGACCCTGCCGAAATCGAAGCCCTGTTCNNGCCATTCCCAGCGTGCTGTTCTTCGCCAAGGACACGCAGGGGCGCTACACCCACGTCAACATGACGATGATGCATCGGCTGGGGGTGAAGTCGCGCACCGAGGTGATCGGCAAGCGCGCCGACGAGCTGTATCCCGCCGGCATGAGCGAGGCTTATGTCGCACAGGACCAGCGCGTGCTGGCCGGTGAGGTCATCGAGAACGTGATGGAGCTGCAGCTGTTCGCCAACCGCCAGCCCGGCTGGTGTTTGACCTGCAAGCGGCCGATCGTGGAGAACGGGAAGATCGTCGGGCTGATCGGCATTTCCCGCGACCTTAGCCAACGCGGCGGATTGGAGTCGCAGTACGAACCATTGCGGCTGGCGCTGGATTATCTCAATACCCACTACGCGGAAAGCGTGCGTATGCAGACCCTGCTGGATATCACCGGATTCTCGCTGTCCAAGCTGGAGCGCACCTTCCGCAAGGTGTTCCAGATGACCCCGCAGCAGGTGCTCACCCGCCTGCGCATCCAGATGGCGGTGCACCTGCTGCACGGCGGCGACAGCATCGCCAGCATCGGCCAGGCCTGCGGCTTCACCGACCAGAGCGCGTTCACCCGCAAGTTCAAGGCTGAAGTGGGGATGGCACCGCGGCAGTACCGCGCCTTGATCGCCGAGCGTGCACAGGCCAGCGAAAGCGCGGATACCTGATAAAGGAAAGCCCCGCTTGAGCGGGGCTATCTAGATCACAGGTCAGTTCGGCCGATTCAGTCCGGGGTAACGAAACGATCGTCCTTGGGACATGCCCACGAGTCATGCTGTGGCGTCTTGTCTATGCAGGGCCATAAAGCGGTCGGCACGGTGATGCGGGTTTCGAAACGCTCGCCATTCCACAGTAAGAAGCCAGCATGGGCGAAGCTGCCGTTGCCAAATGTATGTGCATCTTTACTTAGTGGATTGTCGGGATCGGACTCCACGATCCAGCGAATGACAGGCACACGGTCGATTCGGGTGCTATCCGGGAAGGGCAAGGATGCCGTTGCTGTGGCATACCGGCGGAGTACCTTGGTTCCAAGCGCTTCCTCTGGGCGGACAATGGTGCCGGTCAGGTCTTCAATGGGTTGATTTCTTGTTTTTCTATAAGCACGAAGTCCGCTGTCGAAACCGCTCCTCTCGTTGTTGACACACTGGGTCCGTGCAAGGGTCAGCCAGGTCTCGCTGGGTACATTTGTCAGAAGCCGGCAATCAATCCGTAGTTGCACCAGATAGCCGGTTACATCTGGATTTTCTGATTCAAAGGAACGGACCCAGAACTCTGCTCCGGGAAGCGCCCTCGCGCTGACAAGACGGTCTGGACGCTCGCTGATCCGAGGTATCTCAAGCACGAATGCTCTCGACTGGTTCAAAAGCATGGGCAGGTCTATGGCAGGAAGGCTCAGGTCGGATGCGGGTAGTGAGGCTATGATGCTTTCGATATCGGGAGGCAGCGCTTGGCGAGTTTGCGGCCCTGGGCCCGCGCGATAGTCGAGATTGCCGAGTGCTGGCAAGGACGGTGCATTCGACGGGTGTGTCGGCTCAATTTTTTGCGAGGTATCCATCTCGGACGGGGAAGAGCTACAGGCGCCTATCAATAGCGCCGAAACTGCCCAGGGAAGGGTGCGGGATAACGATGCGGTCTTCATGATCACCGACCTCCAATGGTCGGGGCTTCTTGCTGTTCAATTACGTTGTTTGGTGCCAAAGAGTGTGTGTTCAATTCCTGTAAGCGCTGGAGACTGGTAGTGATCGATGTCTCCGCGAGAGACGCGCTTGAGACTGCGATCCTTTGTGCAACGGGGTCACCATGGTTTCCTTGCACAAGAAATATCGTCTCGCCCTCGGTGCGGGAGCCTGTTGCATTGCTGGGTAGGATTCGATCTACAGTTGTGGCATTGCGTGCTTTTGCTTCATATAACAAGGCAAGGCTGTAGGCATCTGAATTTTCGATATAACGACCGCCAAGTTCCCTGACGTGGATATCTATTTTCCTAAACAGAGCGTGGTCAGCGTGTTGAGGCTGGCGAGGGTCGTTGACAGGATTGAGCTGGATGTCTGGAGAAACCCAGCGATGTGGGGGCTGTGCTTGAGATGTCGAAGTGAGGACATACTGCCAGCGGCTCTGTCCCGGCGTGCCGCGCACCGTATCGATGAAATCGTCGTACTTGTTGTCGCCAATCGTTTGGCAGCCCGCCGAGTCGGTGTTGCCCCCGCTGCCCCGGTGGATTTTGAACGTGTTGTTGAGACCTTGGACGCCCCGCGTGTCGCGCGCATCAAACCAGCCATCACCATTTGTGTCCCTTTCCACACGATTGGTGCCGTTGGCCACGGCTTCCGGCGTTGGTCGTAGTGAAAATTCGTGCTGCTGCCTGTTGCGGGGGTGAGTGGTACCCAGCAGCTCAGTTGTACTCTCGGCCAAGCGGCCCAGGTCGCGCACACCGTCGCCATTGACGTCATCGCCTTCGATCTTGCGTCGCGTCACGTTGTGGTAACCCGCGGCGCGGTCCAAGCGAGGGGCTTGGCGTCCGGAGTCAGCGTAAATACGGTTTCCGTCGCTGCCTGCGTGATGGTCGTACTGTGCGGTGGGCTCAGTCGTTGCGGTATTGAACTCGTGGGCACGACGCGAGCCATTGGGGTCTGTCCACAGCACCACGATGCGGTCGTTGTAGACCCCCGTTCCATTTTGATTGAGGGTGAGGTCCCGATTCTGACCATCGATGGTGCGGCTTTCGTTGCGCAGTCCAAGTATCACTCTGTCTTCGGTGGCTAATGCACCACGAGCAGCATCGTTGCCGCGCACGCTGACGATGCTGGCATACACATCATGTTGTTGTGCTTGAGAAAGTTCGCGGGTTTCCTCAGGAAGAGGAAGACGAGGCTGCCACGTGGCGCTCTTCATCCGATCAAGCATGGGATGCAGGGTGGCGGCATCTGCGGCAGGAACGCGATCTGGCTGGCGAAGTATGGCCAGTTGAGCGTCCGCGCGTACGGCGACATAACGATCCAGTGCTTCCTGGACTACCGTGGACTGTTCCTGGCGCAGCGTGTCCAGACGGGCAGCGGCCTCGCGGGCCTGCCCCTGTTGCAGGAGGGCGACGACTTCATTGGCGGAAGCGTTGATATCAAGCTCGGGCATGACTCTATCCTTGAGATGCCGGGCATGTGGCCCGGGGAGCAAGGCCGAATGTATCCGAGGATTTGTTTGGGTTTCGTCAGATAGAGCGGAAGTGCGACCGGGTTCTCATGATGATTTATTTGGCGCTGTCGAATCTTGTACATAAGCCATGAGTTGGAGAGCCGGGCGAAATCCGCACGCGCCTTTGCGATTGCCAGACAAATTTCTGAGCGGGTTGGGGACCAAGGTTCGGAAGGAAAAGCGATGGATTTTCCGAGCAAGGAAGCGCCAAAAACAGAAACCCCGCCGAAGCGGGGTTTCTGTTTATTCAATCCGGCAAGCTGCCGAAATCAGGCTTCAACATCATCCTTGTACGCATCCACAGGGATGCAGGCGCACATGATGTTCTTGTCGCCGTAGACGTTGTCCACGCGGGCGACCGGCGGCCAGTACTTCTGCTGCTTGAGCGAGGGCAGCGGGAAGGCGGCCAGTTCACGCGGGTAGGCGTGGGTCCACTCGCTGGCCGACACTTGGGTGGCGGTGTGCGGAGCGTGCTTGAGCGGGTTG
>DNHA01000039.1:0-634 GCA_003486025.1 Micrococcaceae bacterium
GTTACCAGACGTTCGTCGACAACAACTTTTTCTTCAAAGTTCTCCGCTGCCTCATGGGTCGCACCCTGCTCAACGAGCTTGTCCTGCAAGAGGAATGGCACGATCTTCTCTTTACCAACAGCTACTTCTTCGTCATTCGTGAATGCTGCGACGGTGCGCCCCTCGACAAGCCGCAGACCATTTTTCAGTTCCACGTTGACCAGCCCTGCTGGACCATGGCAAACAGCTCCTACCAGTCCACCAGAATCGTAGATGCTGCCCACTAGCTTCTGCAGCCCTTCATTGTCTGGGAAGTCCCACATGGTGCCGTGTCCACCTACAAGATACACACCGTCGTACTGATCCGGATCAACTACTTCAATCCGTGCGGTGTTGTACAGGCCTGCACGCGTGGTCTCATCTTGAGTGAAGGCCACCTGGATTGGATCATCCTCGTCCACGGTATCTTGTGGCGGCTGGCCTCCTTTGATGGAAGCAAAATCAACAAAATGCCCGGAATCCTTGAAGACCTTCCATGGGTGCGCGGCCTCGGCCACGTTGTACCCGGTCTTCTCTCCGGTCTCTTCAATTTCGGAAACGCTAGTTAGAACCATGAGAATTTTTTTCATGGGATGCTCCTTTCGCCCATTTTCCA
>DNHA01000039.1:668-8310 GCA_003486025.1 Micrococcaceae bacterium
TCCAGCCTAGGCACGTGATCTCATTCTGGCTAGCAATCTCAGAGACCTTTCAGCTGGGAGTATGCGGAACCACCGTGGTTTTCCTGCTTTTCCTCAGGTGGTCAACATTCAATATTCGACGCTGACGGCGGACCAATCCGGCACTCTCAGAAGCCATGGGCTTGTCAGCTTGCGTGCCGTGACGGACACTCAAGGAAAGAGCTTTGTCATGAATTAAGAGCAGCGGGGGCAGCGGTCATGTCTAACCACCATAAGTACAGGAAGTACGGTCCTCAGCTAGTCGTCGAGGCACCAGAACATTTCACCTTGCAGGTGCTGAACCATGCGGAAAAATCTGGTGCCAAAGTTGGAGCCAAAATTGCCAAGCGGGCACTGAAAAATGCCCGCGGTAGCGGTACAGAACTCAATGCACTGCAAACCGATGAGCTACTCCTTGCCGCACAACAAGCAGGAGCTGCGGCTGCGATAGCCGCGGCACGTCGCGTTTTGGGAAAATCCCTGGGCTCAAAGGAACCGATCCCCGAAGCTAACTATGCCGAACACGCGCCTGTTCCTTCTGAGCATGAAATGGCATTTTCTACTAACAACGGATTCGGCCAGCATGTGCTCGCCGTCAAACGGGTTGAGAAGCTTAGCCCAGAAATGATTCGGGTTATTGCCGGCGCTAAACAACTTGCTGGATACCGTCCGAATGGCAAAGTAGATCAGTATGTCAAGGTTTTCTTTGCTGATCCGGCACTTGGCCTCAAAGCACCGTACGACCTGAAAACCTTGCGTCGCTCGTTGCCGCGCGAACAAGTTCCTTGCACCCGTTCTTATACGATCCGATGGATCGATCAGGAGGCAGAGGAACTAGCCATCGACTTTGTATTGCATGGTGATGATGGTCCTGGCAGTGCATGGGCTTCGGCTGCTAAGCCAGGAGATCCATTGGTCATCTCTGAATCGCGCGGGAAATTTAGGCTAAGCGACAAAGTCGATAACTACGTGTTCGCTGCAGACGAGGCCGGAATACCAGCACTTTCTGTGGCCTTGGGGATGCTCCGAAGCGATGCCAAGGGTGTTGCACTTTTTGAAGTTGACGGTCCCGAGAGTGAATTTGATATTGACCATCCGTCGGGAATTGAGCTGCGCTGGGTACATCGAAATGGACGCCATCCCGGGACCAGCGACGTGCTCGTTAACGCCTTCTCCATGCTCGCAACCCCTGGCACTCATACTAGTGTGATGGTGCATGCCGAGCGCTCCACGGCTAAGGCAGTTTCGCATATGGTCAATGACTGGGGGCTCAACAAGCGGGACGTTCATGTCTCCTCCTACTGGACCTTGCGCACCAAGCGTCCAAGAACCCAACGGCGGTAGGTCCGCGTGCGCAGCGGGCTATCCGTAAAGATGAATTTCATACCGGCCTCGCACGCTTTCGACTGGATCAATATTTACGCGTAGCGACTCTGCCGATGTCGTTAGTTCAAAACTTTTTTTGACCGTGGATAGCTGTTGTTCGCAAATGAGTGACGTCGTCATGAGCGGTTTGTCGTCAGCGAAAGCCGAGATCGCAACTTGCCCTGCGCCCGAGCAAGCAAACAACACCCAATAGGTTCCTGGTGCATGTTCACCTCCTACTTCGAGAGCATCCCTCATGGCCCCACCTTCAGCATCGAGACTGAAGTATCCAGCGTTCGAGATGCCCATGGTCGCCCCATCGCTGTCCAAGACTTCTTCGTCCAGCAGATGCACTTCTCTGACCGCAATGAACGCCTCTTCCAGGAGAACAGTCGGTGCTTCATAGGTACCTGATTCGTTTGCAAGCTGTTCGGCTTCCCAAGCGCTCAGTTGCTGTTCATGTCGTATCTCTAGCTCTTCTAGGCCTGCTTGCTTCTCCAACACTGATGCCGGAGTGCCGGTACAAGCGGTCAACGCGACCATCGACACAGCCACTACAGATAGCACTTTTCTCAACAGTATCGCTCCCCCATCGGCCTTCCATGACCTCATTCTAGAAAAGATTATTTCATCGGTTGAAGTTAAACAATAGAAGTCAAGATCTCTGATTCGAACTGCAGCTTAAGACTTGGTACAAAATTGAATTGGCCCACGCAGCAGCGGAGCCATCTCACACTGCCACACCCGTTCGAATGCGACTTTTCGTCGGTTGCTCGAAATATAGTGCAAAGAGTGGAGCGCATCTCCACGATTTTAATTTGAGCAGGAGAACCACCCGAGCATGCGTTTGTTGCGTCGCACTTTGTCTATTGCATTACTTGCCAGCACCCTCGGATTGGGCGGTTGCGCCTCGCTGGGATCCATCGAGTTTTCTGACTTTAAAGCCGAAAGCACTACGCCAGCTACGGCTCCCATGCTGGGCAGTCCGGAAGAATTCTCGAAGTCGCTCAAACAATTAGAGACCATCAAAGTTAAGGGCCGCTCCCCAAAAACAGGCTACACGCGTGACCAGTTCGGCAAGGGGTGGAAGGATCCAGACCGAAACGGCTGCGACGCCCGTAATGATGTCTTGGCGCGTGATCTGGACAACGTGGTGTTCAAACAGGCCCGGGTGAACTGCGTAGTTCTCAGTGGTGTTTTCCACGACCCTTATACCGGTGAAACAATCAATTTTCAGCGCGGTCAGGCAACCAGCTCGAAGGTTCAAATCGATCACGTAGTCGCATTATCGGACGCCTGGCAGAAGGGTGCTCAAAAATGGGATCCGCAGGCTCGCCTCGAATTCGCGAATGACCCACTGAACCTAATGGCCTCGGAGGGTTCTGCCAATGCTTCCAAGGGTGACAAGGACGCGGCAACGTGGTTGCCGCCGAACAAACAGTTCCGTTGCGCCTATGTCTCGCGGCAGACACAGGTCAAAGCAAAGTACGGTGCTTGGATGACTTCCGCAGAGCATAAAACCATAAGCAACATCCTCAAGTCATGCCTCTAAGTCGCGCTCAGAGGTAGGCATCCTACAAAAGGATGAGGGCAATAGGTCAAAGTTGCACCAAAAGTTTTATATTCAAAGTAGATAAACTGTGGCAGAATTCTATTAGTCCAGCGTTTTGCGTATGTACTTGAACGCGACCGATGCATTTCTACAGAAACTGGTGCACCATGAAGACACGATTGCTCGGCTCATCAATCTTGGCCGCCAGCATCTGCGTCTTCCTGCTCGCCTTGAATATTGGGCAACGTGAAATCGCGACTGCCTGCTGGGTAACGTCTTCATTGTTGTTCATCGTTGCAGCAATGATCTTGGTGACCGGCACGCTTGCCCGTTCCAACGTCACCGCCGGCGAGCCACGTCGCCGAAAGCTCTAGCAGACTAGATTTTCTTCACGATCGAAGACTTCAATTCCATTGGTCCAAAACCATCAACTTTGGCAAAAATGTCATGGTCCCCGCTGCCAGGCGCGAGCCGGATATTGCGGACCTTGGTCCCGGATTTCAGCGCGCTCTGCGCGCCTTTGACCTTCATCGTCTTTACGATGGTGACTGAATCTCCGTCCTGCAAAACATTGCCCACAGCATCTTTGATCTCAGCGCTTGCTTCGGCGCTCGCATCATCAGCGGTAGCTGCTGCCGTCCATTCGTGCGCACATTCGGGGCAAACCAGCAATGAATCCAAAGCGTAGGTGTATTCGCTGGAGCATTCTGGGCATGGCGGCAAAGTTTCACTCATGAGCAGCAGTTTACCAAGGCCACCGAATTAACAGCCATTGCAGCAGCAAGCACGTATGTCTGGGAAAAAATTTGCCGAACGATGGATAAATTTCATAAGAAATCATCGACAGGTTCACCTTCTTGCGATAGACATGATGCATGTCACTCGCACACTATTAGGAGGACCTATGTCTGCAATCAGGCAGATAAGGAACACGGGGCTAGCATCACTAGCTACCTTGTCCCTGCTCACCACGGGCGCATTGAGCGCCCAGGCAACAACCACCGCGCCACCAGCGGCGGATGAAAACGTCACGCTCAACCTGCTGGGAATCAATGATTTCCACGGTCGCATCGCGGCCGATGGCGATGCGGCAGGCGCCGCGGTGCTAGCCGGCGCGGTTGATGCGCAACGAGCGGCAAACCCGAACACGCTATTCGTTTCCTCCGGAGACAATATCGGTGCCTCCACCTTTGCTTCCGCCTCGCAAGAGGACAACCCGACCATTGATGCACTCGCTGCCGGTGGTTTAGATGTTTCGGTCGTTGGCAACCATGAGTTTGACCGCGGTTTCGCGGACCTCACCGAACGGGTCATCCCGCGTTTCGGCGATAAAGCCGGAGAAGACGGAGCCGAATTCGCCCTCGGTGCAAACGTCTACAAGAAGGGCACCAAGGTGCCTGCGTTGCGCGAGTACGCAATCCGTGATGTAGCTGGCATCAAGGTGGGCTTTATCGGAACGGTCACCGCAGATGTTCCATCATTGGTGAGCCCAGAGGGTATCAAAAACCTAGACTTCGGCAGCGAGCTGGAAGCTGCAAACCGTGTAGCCCGGCAGCTTTCTGACGATGATGCGGCAAACGGCGAAGCAGACGTATTGGTCTTGCTGACCCACAACGGTTCAGACAGCACCGACTGCGCCGCGATCGACAAAGAAACAACGGATTACGGAACGCTGATCCACGACGTGGATGACAGCATTGACGCAATCTTCTCGGGCCACACCCACCAGGCATACAACTGCGATATCGATGGACGCCCGGTCGTCCAAGCGCACCAGTACGGAACCACGCTTGGCCAGATCTCCCTCGAAATCAATCCAACCACTTTTGACGTGGTTACGAGCGCCAGTGAATTGATTCCATTAGCGGAAGAAGACGCAAACGGTGACTGGACACCATTGTTCGAGGCCAACACCGAGGTGCGGAACATCGTTGACAAGGCCGTCGAGGATTCAGAGGTAGTCGGCAGTGAGCCAGTCGGCCAGATTTCCGAAGATATCTTGCGCGGCGGCGAGGAGCCGGGCTCTGACCGCGGTGTCGAATCGACTCTTGGTAATACCGTGGCGGACATTCACCTGTGGGCCACATCAAATGAAGATTTCGCTGGCGAGCCAGCGCAGATAGCTTTTATGAACCCCGGTGGACTACGCGCGGACTTGCTTTACGGTGAAGACGGAACCGTGAGTTACAAAGCCGCCGCGGACGTCCAACCATTCGCGAACACGCTGATCACCTTCGAAATGACGGGCAAAGAGATCCGCGAAGCCCTCGAACAGCAGTGGCAACCCGAAGGGTCCGAACGTGCCAAGCTGCACTTGGGAATCTCTGATGGGCTGGAATACACCTACGTCGCGGACGCTGCCTTTGGCAAGCACATCAAGGACATCACTTTCAATGGTTCGCCACTGGATGAGAGCGAATCATTCAAGGTAGCTGCCAACGCGTTCCTGGCCACCGGCGGCGATAACTTCACGGCCTTCGCCAATGAGTCGGTGCATGCAGATAGCGGTCAGATCGACTTGGACGCAACGGTCAATTACTTCAAATCCCACGATGTAGTTTCGCCGGCGCCATTGGGGCGTGCCTCGCTGGCCGGCACTGACTGGGCCACCGTGGAAATCGATCCCACCGAGGTAATGGCCGGAGAAAGCGCGCAAGTCTCCGTCTCCGGTCTCACCGAGGGCGCGCAGCTAAGTGCTGCCGCGTTTGATGGAAAGCTCAACGTTGAAGACATTCCGGCCGCTGATGCAGAGGGCAAGACTTCTTTCGAACTCGTTGTTCCTGCCGACGCGGCACTGGGCGAGCACAAGCTGGTTGTCTCGCAGGTTCAGCATGAGGACATCGCCGTAGGCTTCACCGTCATCGAAGAAGCCGTCGCACCGTCACCGACTGAACAGCCAACCGCTGAACCGAGCGCGGAGCCATCGCAGAGCCCAACGGCCGAGCCGACACAGAGTCCATCGCAGTCGCCAAGCGTTTCCCCGTCACAAGACAACAACGAGACGCCGAGCAAACAGCCTCAGGACAATGGTCCTCTGGCCGACACGGGCTTCGCAGCGAGCTGGATCGGCATTGCAGCTGGCGTAGTAGTGGTCGCTGGAATCATCTTGTTGCTCATTCGTAGCCGGAAGAAGAACTCCCACTAAGAAAATGCGCTAAAAACATGGCACCTCGGATCCGTTCCGAGGTGCCTTGTTTTATTGGATCATCGAGTTTCTACTCAAAGCTTCCTAAGACGTCATTGAGCGCTTCGGTAGAAGAGGGATGGGTGAAGATCGAATCACGCAAGGTGCTGGTACTGATCCCCGCACGCATCGCCACGGCAACGAGGTTGATGACCTCTTGCGAATCTACGTGCATCAGCGCGGCACCAAGGATTTTATCGGTCTTTCGGTCCGCCACAAATTTGATGATTCCTCGCGGATCCCCCACAATTTTGGGGCGCGGCATTGCCGCGATATCTGCAACTTTTTTCGTAGCAACCTTGATGTCCAGACCTTGCGCGCGTGCTTGTTCTTCGCTCAATCCCACACGTGCCAGTGGTGGCGTGGTGAAAATGGTGTTCGGTACCCCGACGCGGTCTTCGAGGTTCCGTTTGCCCTCGCCTAAGAAACGGTCCTTGAGTATTCGGTGGTCATCCAAAGAGGTGTAGGTGAATTGAGGCCCGCCGATGACATCGCCCAAGGCGTAGATCCCCTCGGCATGCGTCGCCAAGTACTTGTCCACCTTGATTTCACCTTTGTCGCCCAATTGCACCGCGGTGTTCTCTAATTTCAACGACTTAGTGGCGGGGCTCCGGCCCAGTGCAAGCAAGGCAGCATCCGCCTGCAATTGGTGTTCTTCCCCGTCAAGCTCGTAGGACACTGTGACACCCGCAGAATCTTGGCTCAGGGCGGTGACGCTGGCCGAGGAAATGATCGTTACTCCCGCGTCAGAAAGCGCAGAAGCCACCTCATCGGCGACGTCTTCGTCTTCACGTTTCAGCGGACGTTCTCCGCGGTCCAAGACGCTGACCTTCGAACCGAACTGTGCGAACATCGAAGCGAATTCGAGACCCACATATCCGCCACCGATGACAATGAGATTTTTTGGCAGTTCTGCGTGTTGCAGGGTCGTCGAATCGTGGATTCGACCACCGACCTCGGCGCCCTTGATGGGTGGAATGGTCGGCGCTGCGCCGGTATTGATGATAATTTTAGGTGCACTCAGCTCGACAACTTCATCGCCGCCTTCCACCTTGATGCTGTGCGCTCCGGTGAAGCTGGCCCGTCCGGTGAGCACCAAGACGGAGTCCAGGTCGTCTAGCATGGAGAAGTTCTTCTGTCGCATTTTGGCGGTGAGCTCATCGCGGCGTTCCACCGCGGAATTGAAGTAGCCGGCATCCGCGCCATTGCCGCGGTGCTGTTCGGCGTCGTGAATTAAGATCTTCGTTGGCACGCAGGCGATATTAATGCACGTTCCCCCGTACATCTTTTCGGACTGTTCCACGATGGCTACACGCCATCCCGCGCGAGCCAAGGTTCCGGCCAGTGTTTTCCCGCCTTTACCCCAGCCAATAACGATGACATCAAGTTCTTTCGCCACAATCGCGTCCTCACAGTTGTTGAGTTGCTTTCATTTCCGAGTCTTCACCGCCTAGTGCACAAATGCAATCTGCTATCAACGGCGGAACAATAAAAACGCGGCCCGTGAGTGCAGAATAACTCTG
>DNHA01000150.1:0-1632 GCA_003486025.1 Micrococcaceae bacterium
CCCGGGAAGGTGCAAGCCTGCGCAAAGTGTTGCCACGATGCCCATTGGGCAAACAGGCACGGCATACGTCAGCCCTGGCCATGATCCTGGAATGGGGGACCGGTGCTCGGCCGTCGGCTTTTAGAATGGTGAGTATGGAACCTGAAGAGCACGGAGCCCAGGACAGGGAACTGTTCTCACGTATTGCGCCCGAGGCGGGGCTATTGCTCGGCGCCGGGCGCGCCATCCTGCTACAGCTTGCGCACCCGCAGATCGGCTNNCCGGGCGTGCCATCTTGCTTCAGCTTGCGCATCCGCAGATTGGCTTGGCGATTGCCAGCCATTCGGACTTTGCCGCGAATCCGCTCAGCCGTCTGATTCATACGCTCGGCTACATTTATGCCTTGAGCAATGGCAGCGAAGAACAGCAACGAAGAATCATTGGCTACGTCGACACCGCACATGCAACCGTCCGGGGCAGCCGCGATGCGCAGCAAGGCACCCCGGCCTATTCGGCGCTGGATCCTAAGCTGCAGTTATGGGTTGCAGCGACGCTCTATGACTCCGCGCGGGTGATAGGCGCGCAAGTTCTTCCCCACGTTGGGCCGCAGGACGAGCAAGATCTCTTCGGGCAGTACGCCCGGCTAGGTGCCGCGTTGCAGATGCCGGAGCATTTCTGGCCTGAAAATCTTCGCGCCTTTGACACNNNNACGCTGGAAGTCCTTGTCGTCAGTGAGCAGATTCGTGCGCTGGCCGAGGAACTCTTTGCTGGAACTCACGCACCATGGTGGATCCGCGCAGGATTGCCGCTCATGCGCGATGTGACCATAGCCCAGCTTCCACCGAAGGTGCGCGAAGGATTCGGATACGTGGTCACCGACAAGGTGCGCAAGCGTAATCGGCGAACCGTCTGGTTTGTTCGCGTAGCAACCCGCATTCTACCCAAGTTTCTCAGACAAGCACCGATGAGACTGATGCTGCGCCATGTTGACCGGATGAGCTAGTCCTCGGCAATCTGTGTCTCGCGGTCTTTCGCATGGTCCGGAATCAGGATTCGCGGCAGCGCCAGCAGCAAGAATAGTGTCACCGCGATCAGCGGACCACCGATCCAGGCACCAGTTTGCCAACCAAAGAGCACCTGCAGGACGAACCAAACACAGCCCGAGACCAGCAGCCCCACACCGAGTCCCACAATCTTCAACACGATATGACCCAAGGACACGGTTTGCTCTTTGAGGCGTTGTCCAAAGAAATAACGGTGCACGGCTACCGGAGTAATCAGTAGCAAGATGAGCAGGGTCGCAGCCACCAGCAAGATGATGTAGACAATCTCGTCGTTGTGGCTGAGCATTTCAAATCGCGCTTGAAAAGGCAGTACCACCAGGAATGCAGCGAGAATCTGCACCCCGGTCTGCATCACACGCATTTCTTGCAGTAGCTCGTTCCACTGCCGGTGTGGGGCACCGTCACTGGTATCGGGGTGGGAACGCTTGTTGATCATGGTTCTCCTCGACTTTGTCCGCGGCCGCAGCCAACGGTTCTGGAACACTAACTATGCCAACGTCCATGGCGACTGCCAAGAGCTTCGCGAATCTCCATCCAAAATGTCGGTGGCTCTGTATATCTTGAGACATCCCAAGAGGAAGCAGCTAGG
>DNHA01000150.1:1673-2652 GCA_003486025.1 Micrococcaceae bacterium
TGTCGTGGTGTGAGTGCGGCAAGGACCATCCGCTGACCTTGGACATCGTGGCGGGATTTGCCGAAGAACTCGGGATCAAGGCACGAGGTATCATCTCGCATCGCAAACTTGTGGAACTGGCCATGGAAGTGTGGAACTACGAATCGGTGTGCCGGTTTTTCCATTTGGCGCTGAACGAATCCGCACAGCGCGTTCACGGGTCGGTAGCTGGCAGCTACCCGCTGGGCATTGGACTGGACATCGTTGGATACTTTTCTAAAACGTGGCAAGGCTGCCCGGACGAAGATTGCTGGGATGAGGACTGAGCGGACTTCTGCCATCAATTATGCGTTGCCGAAACCATGGGAATACCTGAGCGTCGTCGTTGAAATTGAGTCGCAGCGCCCACGGCGCATACTGTGGGAAAGATGGAGAACATTGCACAGCACTTGAACACGGCAAAGCACGACGGATTTATTCACGTACGTGGGGCGAACGAAAACAATCTAGACAATGTTGAGGTGCGCATCCCGCGTGATGCCATTGTCGCTTTCACCGGTGTCTCGGGTTCAGGCAAGTCCTCGCTCGCTTTCGGCACCATTTTTGCCGAATCCCAGAGGCGTTTTCTCGAATCGGTCGCACCCTATGCACGACGTTTGATCGCTCAGGGACATAGCCCAAAAGTTGAGTTTATTTCCGGGCTTCCGCCAGCCGTGGCCTTGCAGCAACGCCGAGGTTCAGCTAGTTCACGCTCCAGCGTGGGGACATTGACCACGCTATCGAACTCGGTGCGAATGCTGTTCTCTCGCGCCGGAACCTATCCCGACGGGGCCAGCCGACTTGAATCGGACTCATTCTCGCGGAACACCGCGGTAGGTGCTTGCCCTGAATGCCACGGTGTGGGCACGGTGCATTCGGTCAGCGAACGCTCACTGGTTCCTGACCCGGCCCTGAGCATCCGCGAAGGTGCGATTGCCGCATGGCCAGGAGCCTGGCAAGG
>DNHA01000087.1 GCA_003486025.1 Micrococcaceae bacterium
CACAACCATTAGTTGCGAGACACTTCCTGAAGGACCAATGCCCAAACTGATCGGCTACGCCCGCGTATCAACCAAAGCCCAAGACGCCGACCGGCAAATCCAGGACCTCCTCACAGCCGGTGTCCGGCGCGATGACCTCTACACAGACCACGGCCAGTCCGGAGCACTCGCCAAACGCCCAGGACTGGATAAAGCACTCCACGCACTGCATCCGGATGACACCCTCGTCATCACCACCCTGGACCGGCTCGGGCGCTCCACCCAGAAAATGCTCGACCTCTCCCAGGAACTACGCGAACGCAATATCGGGCTGCGGGTGCTGAACCTCGGCGGCGGCGATGTGGATACCAGAACGCCCATAGGAGCCATGGTCTTCACCGTCATGGCCGCCTTGGCCCAAATGGAATTAGAGATCAAACGCGAACGGATCACCGACCCCGTCACCAAACGCCGCACCACCGGCGGCGACCTCGGAGGCCGTCGCCCGACCTTCACCGAATCGCAGATCCGTACTGCCGCCAAACTGGTCCAGTCCGGCGAACCAGCAACCCAAGTCGCCAAAGACATGGGCATGTCCCGTGCGACGCTCTACCGACGGATCAAAGAACTTCCCTAACCAAACATTGCTCAGTAAGGGTTACAGCGCTTCCTGCCCTTGCTGACCGTTCTAAAGCTTGAGCAACTCGTCGGAGCAATGGACTACGCTGAGCAACATACGACGCAACTTTTCCACGACTGGAGCTGGATTTTGGCCAGAACAAGAAACACAACCGCCGAAGTTGTAGACCTCCTACGCAATGGCAAGGGAATACCCACTGTCTCAGAGGTCGAGAACCACGCTATCCTGTTCTACCCTCGGCACTGGTTGAACCGGTGGGACGAAAACATGCCAGGCATTCCTTCCATCCTCCAAAGCGGAGAAAAGGATAGCAAAGGGCGACTTGCCCTCAACCGAGGCGACCTATTCACTCTGGGTACCAAGGTGGAAACTGCACAAGATGCGGTCAACTTCTACGTCGCGGTCTGTTCATGGGGCGCCGGTGCCAAAGCCCGGGATATCTACCGTCGAATTCCAACATTGATCGAACCGGACGTTGGAGAAAAACTCCTCGGCGGAATCATGCTCGCCCAAGACTCGAACGTCAAATCGGAAGATGCCTACCGATCCTTCTGGACACGTGAGCAGTACAGACTCAAGGGTCTAGGCCCAGCCTTCTTCACCAAGCTTTTGTACTTCGCAGCTGGCCCCGCGGATAGCAAGAAAATGCGCCATCTCATTCTGGACAAGAAGGTTGCAGCCTCTATCGGCTGGCCTGACAAAGCCTGGTGGACTCCATCGGAGTATGGAGACTACCTAGAACTTATCAACAACGTCATGGAATACCTGCCCGAAGCAGAACGCTCCGACTGCCTCGAAATGCGTCTGTTCAATCCATAGTGCACCCCAAGGGATCTTCCCGAAAACGCTACGATCCCAGTTCTGGGCCACGATCTTTCGGTTCTGAGTTTCGGGAAACCGGGAAAGTTGAGAAACCGCCGTTCGAGCGATTGCTCGAACGACGGTTTTCTTCATCCCAAAAAACGATCGATTTTGGGCGGTGCCACTAGTACATCAAGTGCTGTACAGTACATCGTATGATGAACATTGAATCACGGATCGATGCGATGAACCGGCTTGGCCGCGCCATGGCCGACCCCACCCGGTCACGCATCCTCCTGTCCTTGCTGCACGAACCCGGATACCCAGCGGAACTTGCCCAGGCCCTAGGACTGAGCCGCGCCAACGTTTCCAACCATTTGACCTGCCTGCGCGGCTGCGGAATTGTCGTGGCGAAAATGGAAGGCCGCAAAACCCGGTACGAAATCACCGATCCTCACCTCACCACCGCCCTGAGCGCCCTGGTTGACGTGACGTTGGCCGTCGATGATCAAGTACCTTGCCTGGACTCTTCCTGCCCTGACTGCGCCACCAGCGCCGATCGAGAACACGAGGAGCAAGCATGAGTTCCGCCTGCGGTTGCGATTCACCGGAACCCACCGAAGAATTCGAAGAGGAACTGCCCTGGTGGCGGGATTGGCACGTGCTCGTCCCCATAGCCTCAGGCGTTTTCTTCCTCGCTGGGCTCGTCCTTGAATGGAGCACCCACGGCGAAAGCGCCGCCATCGTGGCCTTGGTGCTGTTTTGGATCGGCCTGCTGCTGGGCGCTTTTACCTTTGTGCCCGGCGCCCTGCGAAACCTGTTCACGAAACGGAAACTCGGCATTGGGCTGCTGATGACCATCAGCGCCACCGGTGCGGTCATCCTCGGATATATCGAAGAAGCCGCAGCCCTGGCATTCCTGTATTCCATTGCCGAAGCCCTGGAAGACAAAGCCATGGACAGGGCACGCTCGGGCCTGCGCTCTTTGTTGAAGCTCGTCCCGGAAACGGCCACCGTCATCCGTGACGACGCACCGGTCGTGGTCAGTGCAGCAGAGATCAAGATTGGCGATGCCCTGCGCGTGAAGCCTGGTGAACGCTTGGCAACCGATGGCGTGGTCAGCCAAGGATCAAGCAGCTTGGACACCTCCGCTATCACGGGGGAATCAATTCCCGTGGAAGTAACCGTAGGCGACCAGGTTGCTGCTGGTTCCATCAATTCATCCGGCGCGCTAGTAGTCACTGCAACGGCAAACGGCACGGACAACTCCCTGACCACGTTGGTGAGCCTGGTCGAGCAAGCCCAATCGGAACGTGGCGAACGGGCACGGCTCGCTGACCGCATTGCCCGCCCGCTGGTTCCCGGTGTCATCGTCCTGGCCGTACTGGTTGCTGTGCTTGGAGCGATCTTCGGCGATCCCGAAACCTGGATCACCCGCGCACTGATCGTGCTGGTCGCAGCCTCGCCTTGCGCGATGGCCATCGCCGTTCCTGTCACCGTTGTTTCCGCCATCGGAGCTGCCAGCAAGTTCGGTGTCATCATCAAAAGCGGAGCAGCCTTCGAACGGCTTGGTTCCCTGCGCCGCATCGCGGTAGATAAAACTGGAACACTCACACGCAATCAGCCAGTGGTCACGCAAGTCCAGACCGTTGATGATGCGACTCGCGAAGAGGTGCTCGCCGTTGCTGCCGCCCTGGAACAGCACAGCACCCACCCTCTAGCTACGGCCATCACCGCAGCAGTACCCGCGATCCCGGAGGCAGCGGCGGTTAACGAAGAGCCAGGACACGGCATTACCGGCGTCCTGGATGGTGTTCAGGTCGGGGTCGGCAGTCCTCGATGGATTGCCCCAGGATCGCTTGCTTCCGCTGTTGAATCCATGGAGGCCTCCGGGCAAACCTGCGTCATGGTCACCCGT
>DNHA01000354.1:0-6854 GCA_003486025.1 Micrococcaceae bacterium
CAAGAGCATTAAGGCGTTGACGATGACGGTGAACAAGCCCAAGGTCAGGCAGGTGATGGGCAGCGTGAAGAACGCGACGATCGGACGCACTAAGGCGTTGATCAGACCGAAGATCAGGCCAATGATCAGGTAGGCAATGACGGAGCCCATCAGGTCATCGCTCATCGCCGAGATCTGAAGGCCGGGGACAACCCACACGGCCGCGGCAAGTGCGAGGGCGTTGATAATGACTCGAATCAAAAAACTCATAAGCCAACTTTGCCATAGAAGACTGGATGATCGGTGGAAAAGGAATCTGCCGATTGAGCCGCCGGGCACTAGGCTTGAGCTATGAGTGAGAACCCTGTAATCCAAGACCTGGTGCAACCTCGTTCCATCGTTGCGCGCTTGCCCAAGTACGCCGCCGGCAAACCACCGGTAGCGGTCGAAGGGCTTGAATCATTCAAGCTTTCGTCGAATGAGATTCCTTTTGGCCCAATTGATGAGGTGCGTCAGGCGGTCTTGGCGCAGGACGCGCTGAACCGCTACCCGGATAGCCTTTCGACGAAACTGCGGACTTCCTTGAGCCGGTATCTCGATGTGCCGGCCGAAGATATCGTCACCGGTGCCGGTTCGCTGGGCGCTCTGTCCCAGATTCTGACCACCTTCGCGGGCCAGAACGAGGACGGAATTCAGGACGAGGTCATCTATGCGTGGCGCTCATTTGAGGCGTATCCAATCCTGGTGCAAAGCTCCGGGGCGCTGCCGGTAGAAATTCCGGTCTTGCCCGATGGCCGCCACGACCTGGAATCGATGATTGCAGCCGTGAACGAAAACACCTCGGTGATTTTGTTATGCACGCCGAACAACCCCACCGGTCCGATTCTGACGCAGGCCGAGGTCGACGACTTCATCGCCCGCGTGCCGCGCAACGTGCTGATCGTCTTGGATGAGGCCTATATCGAGTTTGTCCGCGATGCGCAGTCCGTGGACGGTGTGAACACCTACCGCAAGAACTCCAACGTGGTGTTGTTGCGCACGTTCTCCAAAGCGCACGGCTTGGCCAATCTTCGCGTTGGCTACAGCGTGGCACACCCGGAGATCACCGAAAATATTCGTGTGGTGGCGACGCCGTTTGCTGTTTCTTCGGTAGCCGAAGATGCGGCCGTTGCCTCGTTGGCAAACATCGATAAGGTGCTCGAACGTGTCGAGGGCCTAGTTGCGGAACGTGAGCGTGTGGCGGCGGCTTTGCGGGGGCTGGGTTGGGTATTCCCGCAAACCCAGGCGAACTTCATCTGGTTGCCGCTGGGTGAAAACACCCAAGAGTTCGTGCAGCGTGCCCAAGCGCGGGCGTTGTCGGTTCGCGGGTTTGGCTCCGAGGGTGTGCGCATTTCGATCGCGGAGGTTGAAGCGAATGATCGTTTCATCGAATTGTGCAAGAATTCCGAGGATTTAAAGCTCGGCTGACGTGCTTCTAATTCTCGCGTTTTAGAGGCCGAAAGATATAGGCTGTGTAGTAGTTAAGCCGCTATATGTCCCATAGGGAATGTATTCCTTGAGGGGCATATGAATGATCGAAGGATGTTTTATGTCGCGTGCCGCGAATGAGGCGACGGACCAGGGTCTAGTGCAGATTCTGACTCCGGAGGGCCAGCGTCTTCCCAGCAAAGTGTACGATGCGTACCTGGGTGACGTTGACGACGACATGTTGCGTGGTTTTTACCGCGATATGGCGTTGACCCGCCGATTCGACCAAGAGGCTACGGCCCTGCAGCGCCAGGGACAGCTGTGCCTCTGGGTCCCGTTGCGTGGGCAGGAAGCGGCGCAGATCGGGTCGGGCCGAGCCACCCGTCCCAGCGATTACATCTTCCCGACCTACCGTGAACATGGTGTGGCGCTGACGCGCAATGTCTCCTTCTCCGAGATGCTGCGTCTTTTCCGTGGTATCTCCGGTGGCGGCTGGGACCCACGGGAAAATAACTTCCACATGTACACCATGGTGCTCGCGGCTCAGATGCCGCACGCATCGGGCTATGGCATGGCCATCAACCTCGACCAGCACGGTTGGGACGAGGCTAAACGTGCCGCCGACGGCGATGCGGTGGTGGCCTACTTCGGTGATGGCTCCTCCACCGAGGGCGAAACCCACGAAGCGATGGTCTTCGCGAACTCCTTCAACGCGCCGGTGGTGTTCTTCTGCCAGAACAACCAGTGGGCCATCTCGGTACCTTTCCAGGTGCAGTCGAAGGTGGATCTGGTTCACCGCGCGGCAGGTTATGGCATGCCGGGCATCCAGGTGGACGGTAACGACGTGCTTGCGGTGCTGGCAGCAACCCGCTGGGCGCTGGAACATGCACGCAGCGGCAAGGGGCCGGTACTCATCGAGGCGATGACCTACCGCTTAGGTGCACACACCACGGCGGATGATCCCACCAAGTACCGGATGAGCGAAGAGGAACTCGCATGGGCTCCGAAGGATCCGCTGATTCGGCTGGAAACCTACCTGCGTGAAAACAAGATTGTCGACGAAGCATTCTTTGCTCAGCTGGCCAGCGACGGCGATGAGATGGCAGCCAAGGTCCGCAAGGACGCCCTGNNAATGGCAGCAAAGGTTCGCAAGGACGCCATGGCTTTCCCTGTGCCACCGCTGGCCAAATCCTTCGAGCAGGTGTACGCCGAGGCGCACCCGCTGATTCAGGAGGAACTGGCTTGGCATTTGGAATACGAGGCCGGGTTTGCGGACGAATCAGGCGCGGGGGAGAAGTAAATTGACGACAACTATGACGCTTGCCAAGGCCATCACCACCGGCCTGGACAAGGTGCTCGAATCCAATGACCGCGCGATCCTGATGGGTGAGGATATCGGCCGGCTCGGTGGGGTGTACCGCATCACCGACGGGCTGATCGACAAATACGGCGCCCACCGGGTGATCGATTCCCCGCTGGGTGAGGCCGGGATCGTCGGCGGTGCGGTAGGCATGGCGCTGCGCGGGATCAGCCCGCTGGTGGAAATCCAGTTTGATGGTTTTGTGTTCCCCGCTTTCAGCCAGATCACCACGCAGCTGGCCAAAATGCATGCGCGTTCCGAGGGCCGGCTGACGGTTCCGGTGGTCATCCGCATTCCCTATGGCGGTGGCATCGGATCGATCGAACACCACTCCGAGTCACCGGAGGCGCTGTTTNNCTCTTTGTGCACACCGCCGGGCTGCGCGTGATCACCCCGTCGAACGCGCACGACGCGTACTGGATGATCCAGCAGGCTGCGTCCTGCCAGGATCCGGTGATCTATCTGGAACCCAAGCGCCGCTACTGGCTCAAGGGCGAGGTGGATACCGAGAATCCTGCGCTGGACGCGTTCAAGGCGCAGGTGGTCCGTCCCGGGGACGACGCGACCATCGTGGCCTACGGACCGCTGGTGCCGATCGCACTCGCGGCGGCAGAGGCCGCGCGGGAAGACGGCCGCTCGGTGGAAGTGATCGACCTGCGCTCGCTCTCGCCCATTGACTTCGACACCATCACCGAGTCGGTGCAGAAGACCGGACGGCTGATCGTGACCCACGAGGCGCCGACCTTTGGCGGGATCGGCGGGGAGATCGCCGCGCGGATCACCGAACGCGCGTTCCTCTCACTGGAGGCGCCGGTGCTGCGTGTGGGCGGATTCCATATGCCGTACCCGATCTCGAAGGTCGAATCCCAGTACCTGCCGGACATCGACAAGCTACTCGAAGCCCTCGACCGGTCTTTCGCCTACTAGGCGGCGGATCCAAGGAGAAAAACATGACTGTCTTTAATCTGCCCGATGTGGGCGAGGGGCTGACCGAAGCGGACATCGCTTCATGGAAAGTCCAAGTGGGCGACACCGTTGAGGTCAACCAGGTCTTCGTCGAAATTGAGACCGCGAAGTCGCTGGTCGAGCTGCCCTCTCCTTTTGCCGGGGTGGTTACCGAGCTGCACGCCGCCGAGGGCGACACCGTGCTGGTTGACCAGCCGCTGATCACCATCAACGAGGAGGGCGACCCGGTCCTTCCCACCGGCGTGCCCGAACCGGTGCAGGCCGCCAACACCGAAACTCCGAACCACAGCGAGGAGCCCGGCCCGTTGGTCGGCTCCGGCCCGGCCGCGGATTCTGCGGTGCGCCGGACCCGGACCAACCGCCCAGCCCCGGCGGCCGGTGCCGAACGCTCCAGCACGGCGAACAAGGCCGGCGCAAGTGCCGCCGGACTGGCAGATACTATTTCACGCCGCGCCCAGGGACTGGGCCAGGCGGTGGCCCGCGAGGTGGATCGGCGCAAGCCTGCGATGGCCAACTTCATGGACCGCGTGCTCGCCAAACCGCCGGTGCGCCGGCTGGCCAAGGACCTCGGTGTAGATATCAACGAGGTAATCGGCACCGGGGTGCAGGGAGAGGTGACCCGCGAAGACGTCAACAGCTACCAGGGCCAGCGCGAAGCCGAACGCGATGCGGCGCCGACCTACTGGGGCCACGGCGCCGCCGGGGGCGCGCTGATCGAGCGTTCGCAGGTCCGCGGGGTCCGCAAGGCCACCGCGAAGGCGATGGTGCAGTCGGCATTCAGCGCCCCGCACGTGTCGATCTTCGTCGACGTGGATGCCAGCCGCACCATGGAATACGTGGCCAGGCTGAAGAAGTCCCGCGATTTTGAGGGCATCAAGGTGTCCCCGCTGCTGGTGCTGGCCCGTGCGGTCATTTGGGCCGCGGCGCGCAACCCATCGGTGAACGCCTCCTGGGTGGAAACCGAGACCGGCGCGGAGATCCACCAGAAGCACTTCATGAATTTGGGCATCGCGGCAGCGACCCCGCGCGGGTTGTTGGTGCCGAATATCAAAAACGCCCACAAGCTGAATATGCGCGAACTTGCGATCGCGCTGAACGACTTGGCGATGACCGCCCGGGCCGGCAAGACCAGCCCGGAGGACATGCGGGAGGGTACGCTGAGCAT
Organism: Micrococcaceae bacterium; assembly: GCA_003486025.1. GTDB lineage: Bacteria > Actinomycetota > Actinomycetes > Actinomycetales > Micrococcaceae > Glutamicibacter. Next base: position 4,938 of record DNHA01000354.1, read on the forward strand.
CACCAATATCGGGGTGCTGGGCATCGACACCGGAACGCCGATCCTGAACCCCNNCCCGGCGAGGTCGCGATCGTCGCCTTCGGCACGATCAAGCAGAAGCCATGGGTGGTGGACGGCGAGGTAGTGCCACGCTGGATCACCACGCTGGGCGGCTCCTTTGACCACCGGGTGGTGGACGGGGATCTGTCCGCACGGTTCATGGCCGATGTCGCCTCGATCATGGAAGAACCTGCCTTGTTGCTGGACTAAACGACTGAAAATGACACCCCGGGGAAAACTCCTGAAAAAAGTTTCCCCCGGGGTGTCACAGTTTAAGCTCCGAATCCGACGTACTTTTGAAGGGCAGGACATTGCCTGGACACCACGACGGATTGGAGCCATGCCATGCGCATGAATTTGAGCAAGACCCATAAGAAGGGCTACGCCGCAGTCTTGGGATTGGAAGGCTACGCCAGCGGATCGCTGCCCAAGGAACTCTACGAGCTGGTCAAGCTGCGCGCCTCCATCCTCAACGGCTGCTCGTTCTGCACCGACATGCATTCGCACGATGCAATGGAAATGGGCATGCCTGCAGCGAAGCTCTTCGCGGTGGCCGCCTATAACGATTCCCCGCTGTTCAGCGACGCCGAGCGCGCGGCCCTGCGGCTGACCGACGCGGTGACCCGGCTGGATCCTATGCAGGGCGTCAGCGATGAGGTCTTCTATGCCGCCGCCGAAGAATTCAGCGAAGAAGAAGTGGGCAACCTGATCTTGGCCATCGCCACCATCAACGTCTGGAACCGCATCGCCATCACCACGCAGCTTGAACCACCTGTGCGCGGCTGATGGCAGACCCAGCTCAAGCGCCCGGGGTGGCGCAATGGCATGCACAGCGCGGCCAGCTGACCGCGCTGGCCTACAGCATGCTCGGGCAGTGGGCGCAGGCTGAAGACGTGGTCAGCGCCGTTGGTGAGCAGATACTGTCCTTGGATCCAGTCACGGCTGCTGGCGTGCGCCGTTGGGAAGGATATCTGCGGACGCTGACCACGCGCCGGGCCATCGATGCGCTGCGCTCGGTGCAGCAGCAGCGCACCGACTATGTCGGCACCTGGCTGCCCGAACCGGTGGACCAAGCGCTGCTGCCCGAGGATGCGGCGGCCAGCGAGTCGACGCTGCGGCTGGGAGTGCTCTTCTTGCTCGAAGAACTCTCCGCACCGGCCCGAGCCGCCTATGTGCTGCACCATGGGCTGGGCTATTCCTCGGCGCAGATCGCCGAAGTGCTGGACATGAAGCCTGCCGCGGTGCGCCAGATGCTTAGCCGTGCTGCGCGGAAACTGAGCCGGGCCCAAGCCCCGCAACGCGAGGAAGCCGAGGTCAAGGGCCTGCTGGCCCGCATCGTGCAGGCCATTGAACGCGCTGATGTCCCCGAGCTGGTTGCTTTGCTCGATGCACAGGTCGTCTTGCACTCCGATGGGGGCGGCAAGGTGAGGGCCGCATTGAATCCGGTTTCCGGTGCCGACCGCGTGGCCCGGTTCCTGATCGGCGTGCAACGCAAGAGTCCCGTAGGCAGGATCAGTTTGGGACAAGTCAACGGGGCCCCGGCGCTGTTGATGGAACGCGAAGGGCGCACGGACCTGCTCACCGTGGACATGGCGGCAGGAGCAGCCACCCGCATCTTGCTGTTCGCCAACCCTCAGAAACTAGGGCATCTGGGCGCAGCATTCGGACCACTGCCCGGATAACGGCAGGATCCTGCACTCGAAGAGCAGTTAGTCAATCTCGTGTTGATACAGTGGAACTCATGGACCGCACCACCAGCCCTGGCAAGATTTCTGCAACGAGGATCATCTGCGCCTGCTTGTGCGCGCTGCTGCTGATGGCTGGATTGAACGCACTGGGCCAGCCGGCCCAGGCCGCTGGCGAAACCACCGAGCCGGT
>DNHA01000354.1:6909-7606 GCA_003486025.1 Micrococcaceae bacterium
GAGCCGGTCTACCCCTCGGTGCCGCCTGCTCAGGACTCTGAGGACGAAGGCAGCGTGCTGATCCCGAGTGTCACGTCCGAAGAAGGACAGTTCTATCTGGCGGTCACCGATGCGGCACTGGATAGCGTGGACCAGGAACAAATCATGGATGCGGTCCGTGAAGCTGTCGCCGGGCAGAACGCCAAGATCCTGCTCGGGGTGGATCAGGAACCGAACAACCTCAAAGGCGCCGCCCAGCTGGTGCGCGGCATGCTGATGTTCGGAGACAGCGATGCGCTGGCCGATGACTGGCTGGAGAACGGCAAGGAGCTGGGCTACGTCGGCAAGGGCTGGATTGCCATTGGCGTGATGCTGCCGGAGACGAGCGGGGATCCGGTCCAGGTCTACGTTGACCCGGGGCGCGACGTGAGCGAAACCCAGCCTGGCGGCCGGGACGCGGTCATGAACGCCGGCAAAGCTGAATTCGCGGCCGGGGACTACACCGAAGGCACCATCGCAGTAGCGTTGGATGCCACCAAGCAGCTGCAAGCTCCTGCCGATAAAACCTTGGCTAAGTTCATCGCCCTGGGCGTGCTCGCACTGCTGGTGATCGTTGGAATCATCTGGGCGCTGCTGGCCAAGAAGCGCAAGGCCAAGGGCGTGCAGGTGGCGCAACGGGCCAAGGAAGCCGAAGTGCTTGTTTCGAGAATCCACCGCG
>DNHA01000142.1:0-1235 GCA_003486025.1 Micrococcaceae bacterium
CTATCAACATATAAGGTGTATAGCTATGAAGGCTGATATTCATCCAAAGTACGGTCCAGTTGTCTTCAACGACCTGGCTTCCGGCGAGCAGTTCCTGACCCGTTCGACCCGTTCGTCGGACAAGACCGTCGAGTGGGCAGATGGCAACACCTACCCAGTGGTCGACGTCGAAATCTCGGCTGCATCGCACCCGTTCTACACCGGTAAGCAGCGCATCATGGACACCGCTGGCCGTGTCGAGCGCTTCAACGCCCGCTTCAAGGGCTTCGGCGGCAAGAAGTAATTCTTCGCCCCTCGCAAGCTTTTACGGCACGCTTTCAGTTCAACTGGAAGCGTGCCGTGTGCGTTTAAGCCCAGGTGCCAAGGCGATAGAATCGACTTATGATGCATCATGGTGAATACAAGGTAGCCGGCGGCAAATTGGTCGTTGTTGATCTCGATAGCGACAACGGGGTGATCGTTAATGCTTCGCTCAACGGCGACTTTTTCCTCGAACCGGACGAGGCACTCGAAGACCTCAACGCGGCACTGAACGGTCTGCCTACCGACGCTAGCCATGGCACCATCCGCGACGCGGTCAGCAACAACCTGCGCGAAGGCGCGGTGATGTTCGGATTTGATGCCGACGCGGTGGCGCGCGCGGTCCGCCGGAGCCTGGGCCACGCCACCAAATGGGAAGACCACCAGTGGGAAATCCTGGGCCCAGAAATCATTCCCGTAGCCGAACAGGTAGCCCTGGACGAGGTGCTCACCCGGCAAATCGGCACCGGCGAGCGAAAGCCGACGATCCGTTTTTGGGATTGGGACGAATCGGCGGTTGTTATCGGCTCCTTCCAATCCTTGAAAAACGAAGTGGACATGGAACAGGCCATACACCACGGAATTAAAGTGGTGCGCCGTATTTCAGGTGGCGGAGCAATGTTCATGGAGGCCGGAAACTGCATTACCTACTCCCTTTACGCGCCAGACTCCCTGGTCGACGGGATGAGTTTTGCTGATTCCTACCCATTCCTTGACGCTTGGGTCATGCAAGCGCTGGAATCATTAGGCATCAATGCCTATTACAAGCCGCTGAACGATATCGCCACGCCGGGTGGAAAAATCGGGGGAGCGGCGCAAAAACGTCTGGCCGAGGGCGCCCTGCTGCACCACGTCACCATGAGCTACGACATTGATGCGCAGAAGATGGTGAAGGTGCTGCGTATCGGGCGCGAGAAAATCTCCGATAAAGGCAT
>DNHA01000142.1:1269-7247 GCA_003486025.1 Micrococcaceae bacterium
CTGAAATCACAGACCAGTGAAAATCGAGCGCAAATCATTTCCACCATGATGGACACCTTTGCCGCGCGGACCAACGCCACCGTGGTTCAGTTGGATGAGGCCACGCGAAAAGCCGCCCAAGACCTGGCGCAAACTAAGTTTGATACCGAGGCCTGGACGGCTCGCGTTCCCTAGAACTACCGGCTAGCGCGGCTGTGCTGCTGCGCGTCGAGGCTTCGTTCTAGCTCTGCGCGCTGTTCGATGAGAATGCGCAGCAGCGCAGCCGGAGCCCCGCGATGATGCTCCATCCAGGTATTTGCGGCCTGCAAGGCTGGATTTTCCTGCGGTTCGCCGGTGAGATCCTGCGAACCGGGGTAAAGCCCTTCGATGACGCGAGTGGCAAACTCCATGCTCATCGTTTCAAAGACCGGCAGGATTGCAGCCCAGTAACGCGACTGGAATCCGGACAGCAGGCCGGCTGAGCCCATCGCAAAACCTTCGGCGATAGCCGAAAGGGCATCGTTTGACAATGGACCGAGTTCATCGTGGCCCATCAACACGGTATCGAAAGCAGCTTCTTTCACGTCCGCATCGGGACGGGCAGCCAACGCGGTGCGCACCGCGTTCTGTGCCACGCTCGTAGGATTGAGCTTCGCAGCCTGAAGCATGCGAGCTTCGGCCTGCGCGTCCAAGCCGCCCGCGGCCGCCAAAGCAATGTAGCTTGCCCAGCGAAGTTGTTCGTCCACCGTGACCCGGTAAGGATTCTGGTCCTCGGCCAGGAACGAATCGATCACCTCGCGTGCGACACCGGTGCGCGCCAAGCGGGCCAAGGTGCGCGCGGTAGTGGTCTGCTGGTCGCTGCCAGCGTCGAAATCCGCCAGCCAGCCGGTGAGAACTGCGGCAGCGCGTTCGCGGATCGTGACGCGCAATTCAGGGGCAACGTACTTGGAAATCGACGTAACCAGCTGATCGAGCAGCATCGCAAAAACACCGGAATCGGTGACCGTGTGCGCATGTTCCAAAATGGCGTTGACGTAGGTCTGTGAAGCTAGCTTTGACTGGCGTACCGCGTCCCATAATGAGGCCCAGCTGGTGGCGCGAGGCAGGGATTCCTGCAGCGATCCAAGATGTCCCAGCAGTGTTTTCAGTGAATTTTCATCAAATTCAATGAGCGCGTAGGTTTCATCGCCCACGTTGGGCAAGATCAGGTCGGGCAGTGGCTGTCCCACGAGGAAATCCAGTGCGGCGCTTTCTCCGGTCAGCTCAACACGCTGTGTTGCGGTGCGCGTGAGCACGCCATCGTTCAGCGAGTAGGCGCCGACGGTGAGCACATGGGGCCGCACAATTGCATGGCCGGTGATCGGATCCATGCCGTGCTGTTCAAGATTCGCGGCAGTGAGGATCCCGGCATCGTCCACGGTGTAGGTCACCGCGAGCTTAGGCACGCCGCTGGTCTTCAGCCATGCGTCGGCCCAGCTGCGCATATCGCGTCCGCTGGCTTTTTCCAGTGCCTGCAGGAAATCTTCCAAGGAGGTGTTGGCGTATTCGTGGCGACGGAAGTACGCCCGGGCCGCGTCGCGGAAGGCTTCTGCCCCGACGAAGGCGGCCAGCTGCTTGAGCACACTGGCGCCCTTGGCGTAGGTGATGCCATCGAAGTTCTGGTCTGCGGCCAGCAGATCCGGAATATCGGCTACGATCGGGTGGGTGGTCGGCATCTGATCTGCCACATAGGCCCACGCCTTGCGGCGCGCGGCAAAGGTGGTCCATGCGGTGGTGAATTCCGTGGCTTCGTCGTTAGCCAGCGTTCCGATGTAGTCCGCAAAGGATTCCTTCAACCACAGGTCATCCCACCAGGTCATGGTCACCAGGTCGCCGAACCACATGTGCGCCATTTCGTGCATCAGCGTATTGGCACGCTGCTCATACTGGGCTTCGGTTGCATGGGAGGTGAAGACATAACGCTCGGTGAAGGTGACGAGGCCAGGATTTTCCATGGCACCGAGGTTATATTCCGGAACAAACGCCGAATCGTATTTCCCCCAGGGGTAGGGGTAGTCGAAGAGCTCGTGGAAGTAATCCAGGCCTTGGCTGGTGAGCTTGAGAATTTCTTCGCCGTCAAAGTGTTCGGCCAACGAGGCGCGGCAGGTGGCTGCCATGTCAATGTCCAGAGATTCGCCGTCTGCAAGCTTTTGCACGTGGGTACCGCGCACCACATGGTACGGGCCGGCAAGGACCGCGGTGATATAGGTGGAGATCGGGCCGGTCGGTGCGCAGGCGACGGTTTTTGTGCCGTCGCCATGATTCATCTCGTCGATGATCTGCTGGTTGCTGGCCAGATGCCAGTCTTCGGGGCCGGTCAGGGTGAATTGGTAGCTGGTTTTGAGATCCGGCTGTTCAAAGCAGGCAAAAACACGGCGTGCCTCGGAGGGTTCGAACTGTGTGTAGAGGTAGNNCTTGCGGATCCACAAAGCGGTGCAATCCTTCGCCGGAGCGTGAATAGCTGGAACGTCCGGTAATACGCACGGTATTTGCGGCATCCGTGCGCAGGGCATCAAGGTAGATGCGGGCGTCGAGCACAGCGTCCGCGACGGAGATTTCTGCTCCATTAACCACGATGCTTTCAATTGACTCATGGATGTAGTCAATGAAGGTCTGCGGCGACTTGGAAGAGAAATTCAGCGTCGTGATTGCGGTGTAGGAAGTTTCCTGGGCTTCGGTGGCGTTGCTCAGATCAAGCTCTACGGCTGCGTAGTGCCAGCTGATGTTCGCGGCACGCCAAGCGGCCTCATCACGTCGGAGATTCTCATTGGGTGCATAGCGTTCTAATGTGTCCACCCTTACAGCTTAGCTGTGAAATGAATGTTTGATAATGCTGACCGAAGCGGAAATTATTTTGCCCGGCCGCGCATTACGGCAAGCAGCTGGCGGATTCCTTGGAAATGATCTGCAAGCAGCAGACGTGCGGCATCGATGTCCTTGGCACGGACCGCCTCAAAAATTGCGCGGTGTGCCGCTGCGGTTTCAACCAGCGTCGGATTGTCTGGCTGTTCTTCGCCGATCACGTCATGGATGGAATGGTAGACCTCCCAGAAGACGCCTAACAGGTTTGAGAGCAAGGTGTTGTTGAGCGGTTCAAAGAGGATTCGGTGGAAGTCCCGGTCTGCATCGGCGAACATGTCACCTTCCTGCGCTGATTGCTCCATGCGGATCACCGTCGCTTCGAGAGCTTGCAGATGCTCCTCGCTGACCACGCGGATTGCCTGCCCGATGAGTCCCGTTTCCAACGCTTGGCGGACTTCGACTAGTTCCCCTGCTTCATGCCCGCGATGGCGCAAGGACATCTGTCCGCGGAATGCCAAGGAATCATGCAGCGCGCTGAGATTATTCTCGGCAACAAACATGCCAAAGCCATGCCTGGTATCGATGATCCCGAGGGCTTGGAGCACCTTCACCGCTTCGCGCAGGGAATTGCGCCCCACGCCGAGTTCGGCCATGAGCTCCTGCTCGGTGGGCAGGGGGTCCCCGGGCAGGAGGTCGCGATTTAAGATCAGTGCGGTGATGTCGGAGGTCAGTGCCCGTAGGCGTGCCTTCGCGTCCAGGCGCCGCGGCCCGATTGTTGCCATGAGCTTCTCCAGATTCTCCAAATTTGATATGTGAGCCAGTTGACCACAGCCAGTGACTCCGATTACAGTCTAGTCTATAGATCGGACATCCTACGTCCGACGAACTCACTTTATTTCCTTGGAGGTGGCATCGATGGCACTTAACGAAGTGGCAAACAAGCCCTTTGCTCGTCGAGACTTTTTGAAGATTACCGGCATGGTAGGCGCGGCCGCGGCATTCTCCGCCAGCCTTGCCGCTTGTTCCTCGGGCGACACCGGCACCAGCGGTTCGGGATCCACCGCAGGAGCAGCGGCCGCAGGCACGCTGACCGCAGGAATTTCCTACGCGCTATCAACCGGGTTCGACCCGATGACTTCCTCGGGCGCAACCCCATTTGCGGCCAATATGCACATCTTCGAAGGTCTCATCGATCTGCACCCGGCAACCCGCGAGCCGTATCTCGCTTTGGCTGCTGCGCAGCCGGTTCAGGTCGACGACACCACCTGGGAAGTGGCGCTGCGCAAGGACGCGAAGTTCCACAACGATACTCCGGTCACCGTAGAGGACGTGGTCTACTCCTTCGAACGCGTGCTGGACACGAAGAACGCTTCGCTGTTCGCGCAGTTCATCCCCTTCATCAAATCCGTCAAGGCCAAGGATCAAAGCACTGTATCCTTCACGCTGAATTACGCATTCCCGCTGTTCCCCACGCGTATTTCGGTAGTCAAGGTGGTTCCGAAGGCAGTTGCCTCCAAGGACCAGGTTAAATTTGATGCGGCTCCGGTAGGTTCGGGCCCATACAAGTTTGTCTCCGCTACCAAGGACGACAAGATCGAATTCGTAAAATTCGAGGGCTACAACGGAGGCCAAACTGCCAAGGCCGAGAAGATGACCTGGTTCTTGCTCTCCGATGCGGCAGCGCGTGTCACCGCGATGGAATCCAACCGCGTACAAGCCATCGAGGATGTGCCATACCTGGACGTGGACCGCCTGAAGCAGAAGGTCAACGTCGAATCGGTGCAGTCCTTCGGATTGCTCTTCTTGATGTTCAACTGCTCCGAGAAGCCATTTGATAATGTGCTGGTCCGCCAGGCGCTGCACTATGGATTGGACACCGAATCAATCATCCAGACCGCACTGCTGGGTAACGCCAAGGCCGCGACCTCCTATGTCCAGGACACCCATCCGGAATACGTCAAGGCCGACACCGTGTACGGCTATGACCCGGCAAAGGCCGAAGCGCTGCTGAAGGAAGCTGGGGTCAGCGACCTGAAGTTCGAGCTGAAGACCACCGACACCTCCTGGGTCAAGGACATTGCTCCGCTGATCCTCGAATCCTGGAATAAGATCCCGGGTGTCTCGGTCACCATGCAGAACCTGCAGTCCGGTGCCTTGTATGCAGACAACGTGGACGCAGGTAAATTCACCGTCGTGGCTGCGCCCGGTGACCCGTCGGTCTTCGGCAACGACCTTGACCTGCTGCTCTCCTGGTTCTACCGCGGAGATGTGTGGCCCAAGGCCCGCTTCCGCTGGAGCGAAACCAAGGAATGCAAGGAACTGCAGAAGATGCTGGACCAGGCAGTCAAGGCCGAAGACCCAGCCAAGGCCAAGGAAATCTGGGCTAAGGCCATCAACGTGATTGCCACCGAGGTACCGCTCTATCCGGTACTTCACCGCCAGCTGCCCACCGCATGGAACTCCGACGCGCTGGAAGGCTTCGCGCCGTTGCCGACCACCGGTATGTCCTTCATTGGCGTAGCACCTAAGGCATAACCTGCTTTTGGCTGGCCGTACCGCCTGGTGCGGCCAGCCAAACCAGTTGACCATTCGCTTCCCAACCCAACGGAGTAATTGCGTGGGAAATTTTCTCAACCTGCTGCTGCGGCGCTTAGCCGCGCTGCCCGTGATGATTCTGGGCATTTCGCTGCTGGTATTCATCATCTTGAAGCTCGCCCCCGGCGACGAAGCTACCAGCGCGCTCGGCGAAGGCGCCTCACAGGCCGCCAAAGATGCCTACCGTGAAGAACGCGGACTCAACGACCCGATCTTCATCCAATACTTTGCCTTCCTCGCCCGCCTGATCCGCCTCGACTTTGGCTTTACCACCCCGCCGGCCCAGTCGGTGAGCACCATGATTCAGGGAGCTNTCCCGCTGACCTTGCAGTTGACCTTCTTAGGCGTGATTATTGCCGTCGTCATCTCGCTGGTCTTCGGCGTACTCGGTGCCCTCTACCGTGACCGCTGGCCGGACCAGGCGGTGCGCATCCTGTCTATCGCAGCCATCGCAACCCCCTCGTTCTGGCTAGGCATCTTGCTCATCCAGTGGTTCGCACTGGGCGCCAACCCGCTCTTCCCCTCCGGCGGTGCCGCGGCACCAGGCAGTGGTTTTGGCCCTT
>DNHA01000248.1:0-2756 GCA_003486025.1 Micrococcaceae bacterium
GTACGCTTGCGTGCTGTTGTCGAATGCTCGGCGTCGGTGGAGTTGAGTGGGAAAGCTAACGAAAGAAGCTGTCTAACTCAGGGTCATCGACGGGAAACCCAACTGCTGTTCGTGCATGAAGGTCATGGGCAGCGCAAGCAAAACCCGAAGCATCAACGCCAAATCACTTGGCCTTCGCACAAAAAGGAAGTCATTATGTCGGCTGGATCCGGATACGTACACGTTTCAATTCGCAACGCACAGAACCGTGCTGCGGCGGCGCAACGCGCAGCCGCCGGCAGCGGAAGCTATGCCCCTGCGGGTTACCGCCCACTGCGCGCGGTCAACAACGTTCATGAAACACGTGAACCGATGCATCAGGCCGCCAGTGCGCCAGTGCAGACCGCGGGTACACCAAGCGTAGACACCAGTGCTCGTGGCTTTGTCCTTTACGTCGGACTCGACGAGGCTGCAGCCCAGGCGCAGGGTACTTCGCTGGGCAAGCTCGCAACTCAGGTTCGCGCATTCTTAGCTACCTTGTCTCCGCAGGCGCAGACCCATGCGGCAGTGGCGCTGGCACCGACCAGTGCGCAGGGTGAGCCAATTGACGTAGTCCGCCAAGCACTGGGTGACCCGACATTGTCGCGCCGCCCTCGTGCCGAAGCGCGCCCAAGCGCACCTCGCCCATCTGGCGTCCTGATCGACCTCTCCCGCCGCGAGGTTTACCTTGATGGTGAAACGCTGAACCTGACCTTCAAGGAGTTCGAACTGCTGAACTTCTTGGTGGAAAATGGGACCCGCACCGTGGGGCGTGAAGAACTGCTGGAAAACCTGTGGCGCAATGCCGAGGAGATCCCAAACGAGCGAACCATTGACGTGCACATCCGCCGTCTGCGTTCGAAGCTGGGCCGCTTGGCTAACACCGTACGCACCGTGCGCGGCCAGGGCTACCGTTTCTACGAGCACCCAGAGGTTGTCGTCTGGGCAGCCCCGGAATACTCCATCTAAGTAGATTTTTTGCCGCCGAGGCGAGTGAACCGCAAGGTTTGCTCGCCTCGGTCGTTTAACCGCAACACGTCTAAGCTTGAGCTATGAATACTGTGCAACGGCGTCGACTGATACTCATGCGTCACGGAAAGTCTGATTACCCGTTGGGTATCAGCGATCATGATCGGCCGCTGGCGGCTCGCGGTCACCGGGAGGCACCGGTTGCTGGAGCATGGTTGGTGGAAAATGACCTGATACCTGATTACATTATTTGTTCCGATGCCTTGCGTGCGCGCTCGACCTGCGCTTGGGTGCTCTCTGAGCTAGGGGAAAAGGGGCCCACCCCATATGTCGACTCTCGAGTTTATGGTGCAGGAGTGTCGGCACTTTGCTCCATCATCAACGAGGTACCAGATACCGTTTCGACGTTGCTGGTCATTGGGCATCAGCCAATTTTGCAAGAACTTGCCCTGCGTTTAGCCTCGGTGCAATCCGATGAAGAAGCAGTGTATGAATTGGCCATGAACTATCCCACCTTGGGTACCACGGTGTTGGAGACTGAACTTTCCTACTCGCATTTGGACGCACGTGATGCGCGGGTCACACATTTTAATGTCCCCCGCTAAGCATGAGAACATTCTCATCGAGTATTTTCAAAGTTCCAAGTCATCACGATAATCCGCAATGGTCTGGCCTTATGAATTATTGATGAGAGTCTCCTCATCAAATTCTCCTCATGGGCTCAGGAACGGTTCATCTTTGGTTCATCTTCACTCGCTTGACTGGGATTCATCGCGGCACAGGGCCGAATGAAGATCACGGTTTCCTCTCGGGGGAACCGTTGCGAGAAAGGCTAAGACCATGGGCATTGATACACAGATCATCTCGAATGAAAACACCGAGAGCTACACCGTCGGCGATACCCGGCTGACTCTCGATTCTTTGCGTGCCGCAACCATCAAGGCGGCCTACACCACTCGCTTTGTTTCGGCCGAGCTAAGCCGCAACCCCCAGGACTTCAACATCGTGGCCAGTGCAACCATGGCTCCCCGCGCCGGTGACGTAGTCATCGCGAAGGTCACCGAAATCGGCAAGCACACGGCGTTGCAGTCACCGCACTCGCGGCGTCAGAAGCTTTTTGTCGGTCAAGAAGTCATGGTCGCGTACGGGGATCGATATGCTCCGGATCAGTTCCTCGCCCACGTTCCAGCGAACCTCGGGCCATGCCAGCTGGTGGCCGGCGGCGGAGTCGCCTCGCTGGTCGAGCAGCAGCATGCGTCCATCGACCGGGCTACCGAGCTTGAGCCCGTTGGCCTGCTGATGCGTGGAGGTAAAGTCGTGACCTTGCGCGACTTTGCCCCACTGAGCATCGACAACCCTTCGGTCACTGCCAGCGCACAAGCCCAAGGACGCCGGGTACCGGTGATCGCGGTCCTCGGAACCTCCATGAACTCCGGGAAATCAACGACTCTAGGCTGCTTGGTCAATGGATTGAGCAACGCGGGGCTGCGCGTTGCTGCCGGTAAAGCCACAGGTACCGGAGCCGGGAACGACCCAAATCTGTTCACCGATGCCGGAGCCTTCAGCGTCTGCGACTTCACCGACTTCGGTTACCCAACCACCTACCGGCTGGACTATGACACGGTGCGCGAGCTGCTGGTGTGCATGATCCAAGAGCAGAGCGCCACCGGTGCCGACGCGGTAATCATCGAAATTGCCGATGGGCTGTTCCAGGGTGAAACCTCTCGTCTCTTATGCGACCCAATCTTCAAGGAACACGTTGACCGGGT
>DNHA01000248.1:2839-7269 GCA_003486025.1 Micrococcaceae bacterium
GCAGTTTCCGGTGTGCTCACCGCATCTCCGCTGGCTGCCGCGGAAGCTCGCGCACATATGGAAAGTGAAATCATCGACACCTTCGACCTGTGTGACCCGCAGGTGGCTAGCGCACTGCTGCCAGCTCGTTAGGAGCATCCATGCCCGGCACGTATTCCGAACACCCAGTAGAACGGGAACCCGCGCTGCCAGCGCTGGTAGCACCCGGGCGGCGCATGCTGCTGGCGACGCTCCTGCTGCTGGCCTTGGCCGTCGGTGTGCTCTCGGTGATCATTGCCTGGCAGGTAGGGCAACTCGCGGCAGCATTCTCACTGGGAGCCCTGCTGTGGGTGATCGTATTGTCCGCGGTCTTCTTCGGTGGAAAGTTTGCCGAGAGAGTACTGGCCGAAAAGCTCGGCCAGCACTATGTGGCTCAGCTGCGGGTGTCCCTGATATCCCACGCGCTCAAGGCGAGCCGGGGACCATCGGTAGGAATTACCGTAGCTCGCTCCAGCAATGACTTGTCCTCCATCCGGAATTGGGTCACGCAGGGAATCGTGCCGTTGATTGCCGGAATCCCGCTGATTATTTTTGGTGCCATCGGGTTGGGGCTCTTGCATCCGCTGTTGGCCGTAGCCCTGGTGATTCCAGTGCTGTTGGAGATAAGTTTGCTCGCCGGCTTGGCCCGAGGCGCCCTGCGCACCGCACGAGTACTGCGCCGGCACCGGGGCAATCTTGCGGCGCGGATCGCCGACACGGTGTCAGCGTCCACCGCCATCAGCGCGGCCGGCGGGATCCACCGCGAGGTGCAACGTGTGCAGCAGAGCGCGCAGAAAGTGGTGCATGCCTCGGTGCACCGGTCACAATATGCCGGAGCGCTGCGCGCCGGCGCATTGACCGTACCCCTGGTGGGCACCGCTCTTGTCGTTGCGGCTGGTTCATGGACAGGACTAGGCTCCGGATTATTAGCCAGCGCACTGACCCTGATGGGGATCTGTGCTGGAACCATGGGAGAGTGGGGCCGGATTGTTGAATACCGGCAGAACTACCGAGCTGGCCGGCGGATCATTGCCCCACTGCTTGAACAGGAAAAATCTTGGCGTGAAGCCGAAGAGCAATTAACTTCTACCCGAGTGGCCAAAGATTTGAACCTCGAGGAGTTGGCGGTGCGGATTCGCCCCACGGCCGAAGGCCTCGAAGGCTGGCCATCACTGCGGGCGCAGGGAGGAGCGCGAATTCAGCTTCTGGGCACGGGGTCACAAGCTCATGCACTGCTTGAAGCGTTAGCGACCGGCCGGGTCGGAACCGATGTTCAGCGGCTAGGCGGGCTATGGATTGCCGAAGGCCGAAGCGAGGATCTGCCGGCTACCGAACGGCGCAAACTGGTAGGGGCAGCCTTGAACACGATGGTCCTAGAACGCGGCACAGTACTGCGCGCACTGACTTATCGGCACCCGGGCTCCTCGGCCAAACGGGCGCTGCGTATGGCGAATGACTGCGGTCTTGAAGTGGCTGGTCTTCGCGACGCCGAAAGCACCATGTTGCGTCGCGGCGGAGAACCTTTGGACTCCGCTCAGCGAGCCTCGGTGATCATGGCGCGTGCACTATTGCGGCAACCAGCAGTTCTCATTGTCGATTCGCTCATTAACCGGTTGCCGCAGGAAGCCCAAAGCAGATTGGCTGCGCGGCTCAACGATTACCCCGGAGTGATAATTTTCCACGGTGAACTAACCGGGATCAAAGCCACCCGCACGTGGGAGCCAACAGCGGCAGAAGATGTCGCAGTATTGCAGACTGCCGGGGTTGACGAAGAGTAGAACCGATGAGAACAATTCAAAGGCTGGCTAGTGATCCGTCGCCGGTTCGTGGGTTGCTAGCAGCCCGTCGACAATGAACAGTACGGAGTTCAAGATGGTTTCGCGGTCCTCGGGGTTCGCCGAGGCGGCACGTAGCCGCGCCGAGAATAGCGCCGCACCAAATATTGCGGTAGCCACCGGTTGTTTTTCTTCTTGGGCCAACACAACTATCCGGTCTATGACCTCAATAATTGTTGAGGTCATCCGAGTATAGACCGGGGTGATTAGATCTCCCCAGTCGCTTTCGGGGCGTAGCTGTTCACTGAGCCAGATTTGTGCAAATGAAGGATATTTCTCGACAAAGTCAATGGCAATGGCTGCCATGGTGCGTAAGGCATCCCGAGGCTCGGAGAGTGTGGACGCCTCGACTAGCTCGGCAACCAGCATGTCAGCACCGAACTCCAGAACTTGACCAATCATCTTGTCTTTGGAGCCAAAGTTGTAATACACGGTTCCCTTGGAGACACCAGCAATTTGGGCGATCTCGTCTACCGAAACTGCGTTGGGGCCGCGTGCCCCGAGCAGCTGCATTGATGCCGCAAACAGCCGCTTCTTGGAAGCGGTAGCCCGGGTTCGGGGGCGTGAGTTAGGTGAGGTGGTCATACCGTTAGCTCCGGTTGTAGCGTCTTCAGCGTCCAGGTCTTGTGCTTGCGCACTGCCAGGAAACTTAACAATAGCCCCAGAACCATGTATCCGATCACCGGGAGGATAGTACTAGCAAGCATACTCAGATCAGCACCGTAGATCACGTGCCTTAACGCCGCCACCACATTGCTCATTGGCAGGATCTGGTGCAGGAACTGCAGGGGAACCGGAAGTGTTTCCCACGGGAACGTGCCTCCGGCAGTCACCAACTGGAGAACCATCAGCAGCAGCACCACAAATTTACCTGCTGCGCCTAAGAGGGCGCAGATGCCTTGAATCAACGCACTGAAGCAAAGCGAAGCTAGCAGCAGCAGAGCCCATGTCAGCCACGGGTGTACCGGATCCAATCCGATAGCGAAAACTACCACCGCATACAAGGCGGTGCACTGGATGAGGGAGATGAAGGCAAAAGGAAGCCACGCCCCGAGAGCGATCTTCCAGCTTCTGCCATTTGAAGCCAACGCGCGATTATTGACCGGGCGCATGACCTGGGTGAGGATGAATGTGCCAATCCAGGTGGCAAGGGTCATGAAAAATGGTGCCAGCCCTGCGCCATATGCGCCAGCTTTGGTTTGGGCGTTCGAATTCACTCGAAGCGGGTCGCCGATCACGTTTGCTAATTGATCAGATGCAGCCGAATCAGGATTTGGCACCTGATCCACACCGCTGTCTAGTCCCTTGGACAGGTCCCCGGAACCATCCCTGAGCTCGTGAGCGCCGTCGCCGAGCTTGCCAACACCGGCATCAAGACTGATCAACGAGTCATGCAAGGTACCGGTTCCCGTAGCGAGTTCCTTGGCACCTGCATTAAGTTTTTTACTACCTTGTGCAGCTTCTTTGGTTCCCGACAGCGCAGATTTTTGCCCTTCTTCCAGAGTGGAGGCTCCAGCGGCTAACTTTTGCGAGCCATCGGCAAGCTGGCGGCCACCGCTTGCAGCGGAGGAGATACCGTCTACAAGAGCTGGCACGGAGCCATCCAATTTTTTGGTGCCCTGCGCGAGGGTATGCAATCCGCTTGCTAGCTGTTTATTGCCGTCGGCAACTTTTTCCGAACCTTCGGCGAGCTGGTTCAGGTCTTTCTGCGTAGCGCTGAGTTTTGCATTGACATCCTCGACCTTGCTATCGAGCTGCTGGGTAACCGTAGAATTTTTTACGGTGGATTTCAGCTGCGCCGAGATCTGATCTGCTTGCTCTTGAGTCAGAGTGCCTGCGGTGACTTGAGCATTCAAGAAGTCATCCGTGTTCTTTTCGACTTGATTCAGCCGCGTTTCGGCGTCGGTCTGCAAATCCTGGATCACGCTCATAGCGTCGTTCGCGGTGGCGCTGAGCTTCGCGTTGCCGTCGGCTACCTGCCGAGAACCTGTGGCTAATTGGTCAGCCGAGGAGGCCGCTTTCTGGGTTCCGTCGTTAAGCTTAGACACCGAGCTAGGCAGGCTGGATGTTTTTGATTCCAAGGTGTTCAGGCCCTTGCTCAGTGTCTGGGCTCCAGAATTCAGCTCGGTGCTGCCCTTGGACAGCTCGTGTGTTCCAACGACGAGCTTCTCTTGGCCGTCGGTCAACTTTCCTAAGCCACTGGACAAGGTGCCGGTCCCATCATGAAGCGCTCGGGCACCTTCTTCAAGTTTGGCTCCGCCGGTGACTAGCTGCGCGGTGCCATCTTGTACCGTGACCACACCATCGGAGAGTGCAATGGTGCCGTCGTAGAGTTTCTTGGCGCCATCGGCGGCTTCGCCCATGGATTTGTGGATGTCGACAAAGCCCGCAATCATGCCTTCAGCAGTTTCGGTTCCAACTTCTTTGGACACCGAATCCCGCACCTCGCTGGCCAGCGTCTTGGCGAAGTTACCGGCCATGAAGTTATTGGCATCATTTGTGGTCAGTTCGAGGTTCGCCGCATTGGCTTTTTTCATCTCGGCGGGGGAAGTGAGGGAAGCAGAGAAATCTTGGGGG
>DNHA01000072.1:0-1329 GCA_003486025.1 Micrococcaceae bacterium
GGCCGGTTGCCTTCGATAACCGAAAGATCCGAATGGCACAGGCCTGCGGCCTCGATGCGCACCAGTACTTCTCCAGGCCCCGGATCAGCCAACTGTATTTCGCTGATCACCAGCGGCTTACTCTGGGCGTAGGGGCGCATCGCCCCGGTGGAGTGCAGGACCGCAGCGGTAATGGTGCGCATGGATTTATTTTCCAGCCGGAACAGCAGTCATCGGGGTGTAACCGCGCACCTTGCCATCGGGCATCAGGTTCTTCACGATCAACGAGCAGTCTTTATCTCCCAATCCTTCATCAATGAGCCGGTCGAAGTGTTCACGGGCAAGAGCCGCGGCCGGCAGATCCAGCCCGGTCATCGCACCCGCATCGAGCGCAAGTCCCACATCTTTGCGTGCCAGGTCTACCCGGAAGGTTGCTTCAAAGTTGTTGTTTGCCGCGGCCGTAGCAATAACATCTGGTACCGGATACCAGGTTTGCTGAGCCCAGGAACGCCCGGAAGAGACCGAGGCGATCTCCCAGAACACCTTCGGATCCAACCCGAGCTTTTCAGCCAGCTGAGATCCTTCGGCGCTGGCCATCAGGTCAATGAACAGCATCATGTTATTGCATATTTTTGCTGCGATACCGCTGGTGGGACCACCTGCAACTATGATTTTTCCTGACATTGGTGAGATCAGTTCTTGCGCGCGCTCCATAACTTCCGGTGCTCCGCCAAGCATGAAGGCGAGCGTGCCGGCAGCAGCCCCGGAAATTCCTCCGGAGACCGGGGCATCGACAAAACTGAGCCCGCGGACGGTCGCCTCGTCATGCAGCGCTCGCGAAGATTCAATGTCAACGGTAGATGAATCCAGTAGCAGCATCTGCGGCGTCGCGTTGGCCCATACGCCACCTTCCGCTTCATAAACCGAACGTACGTGCTCGCCCTTGGGCAACATCGTGAATACCGCATCTGCCCCTTCCATCGCCTCCGCGATGGAGTCGCTGATCTGCACCCCTGCCTCGGCAGCGGCGGCACAGGCCTGCGGATTCAGGTCATAACCGCGCACCGCATGCCCGGCGTTTACCAGGTTCGCGGTCATCGGCCCGCCCATGTTCCCTAGTCCAATCCATGCATACGTGCTCATCGCCCTACCCCGCGTCTTTTCTTGTGCTTAGGTTTAAGTCCTTGTCAGGCCAGCGTAAACGGGATAAGAACGAAGTCTCAATGAGAGACGGCACGCCAATAACGCAAGCCTATTGTGCGCTAGCGCACACCGGTCATGGCAGACTAAGAGCCATGGACCGCCAGATCGATTACCGCCACCTTGAATCCTTGATTGCACTACTGACCG
>DNHA01000072.1:1338-2520 GCA_003486025.1 Micrococcaceae bacterium
CGTGGCGCGGCTTGGCCGATATACCGCAGCAGCGACTGTCCTTGGGGTGAATCACTCGACGATCTCCCGTCGCATCGATGCGTTGCAAAAGGCGATGGGCGGGCATCTGCTCACCCGCTCCCCCAACGGATGGGAACTGACCGATCTGGGGCGGCGGGCGATGACCAGCGCCGAAGCCATCGAACAAGCCGTGGCTGCCATCGGCACTGAGGAAGACCCAGATGCGCTCAGTGGACACGTGCGAATTGCTGCACCGGATGCTTTCAGCGCCCACTTGGCTGCTCCTGCCCTGGCTAAACTCCAGCAACGCCACCCGCAGTTGGTCTTCGAGATCGTTTCGGAAACCACCCGTGCGAGGCAAACCCGAACCGGTATGGATTTGGAGATTGTCATTGGTGAGCCGAGCGTGCGCAAAGCGGCCTCGACCAAGTTGCTGGACTACGAATTACGGCTATACGCCACCGCTGATTACCTTGAAGCTCATGGAACCCCGAAGCAGCTATCTGAACTGTCGACTCACAGTCTGAATTACTACATTGATACCGCGCTCACCGTGGACAAACTCGACGAGGCTACCAGTGCGTTGCCTCCCATGCGGCGTGCAATCTCTTCAACGAGCATTGCTGTGCAATATGCGGCGACCATGAATCATGCCGGGATCGGTTTGCTGCCAGTATTTTTGTCCAAGCATTACGCCAACTTGGTTCCGGTACTTCACGACGAGTTCAGTTACCACTCCGAATATTGGTTGGTTGGCCGAGAAGAAGCGCTACGCAATAAGGCGGTGCAAGAAACCGTGCGGGCACTGAACGATGCTGCGGTTAATGGTGATTGGTTCATCCCACCATTTTCTCCATATCAATAGCTTTCATCGGTTTGAGGCATCGCTGCCAAACAGCCAGCCGGAGCTACTGGCTTAGAAACTTTCATCGGACCGATCTTCCAGCGGGAAAATCCGTCTCCCTGCAGACGAAGCGTTGACCGAAATTTTCAGTCAGTGAGTCTCAATGTCCTAGTTTCGTGCTGTGCATCTAATCGCCGGAGATCTAGGGAGTCAGTGAACAACACCAAAGGAAACCAGTCACCACCTCAGTTCAGAGGACACAAACCACTGAAACGAAAAGGGGGTGAGAACGAAACTCTCAATAGGTGATGTGATCCAGCGGTAGTGAACGAAAATTT
>DNHA01000258.1 GCA_003486025.1 Micrococcaceae bacterium
AAACCGGCGACTGGACTGTCCAGCAGTTCCCAGAGTGCCAGAATCAACAGGTTACCGACCGCATGGCCATTGAGCGGTTCTTCGGGATGCTCAGTTGATTTAAACCGGTGCTGCATGACATCGCGCCAGGTACGTCCCCAGTCGTTATCGTCGCAGAGCGCTGCGAGCGCCATGCGCAGATCTCCTGGCGGCAAGACGTCGAAGGAGCCGCGCAAGCGACCTGAGCTTCCACCGTCGTCCGCTACCGTCACTACCGCGGTCAATTCGGTAGTTAGTCGGCGAAGTGCCGAAAGCGAGGCCGACAGACCATGTCCGCCACCCAACGCAACCACCGACGGGTTGCGCATATCATCGGGCCGGGTGAGGCCCTGAATCGGGATCGGTCCCGTTGCGAATGCCATCGAAAACTACTCCCGGCCTAGATCACGGTGCGTGATATTCACGCGCACGTTTGGCAGCTGCGCCAAGCGACGCCCCAATTCGATAGTAGTCGCGACCGAACGGTGCTTACCGCCGGTACAACCCACAGCGATGGTGGCATAGTGCTTGTTTTCGCGGCGGTATCCCTCAATTACGGGTTCAAGTGCCTTCAGGTAATTAGTGATAAATTCATTGGTCCCCGGCTGACTCAAGACGTAATCTGAGACTTCTTTGTCTTTGCCGGTCTGCGGGCGCAGCTCCGGAACCCAGTGCGGATTCGGAATGAAACGTACATCCGCCACGTAATTGGCGTCCGTAGGAAGGCCGTATTTGAATCCAAAGCTCATCACGTTTATGCGCAGAATAATTGGCCCGGATTCAGCGAACAACTCAGTAGCCGAACGCGCAAGGTCATGGACCGACATTGAAGTAGAGTCCAAGATCAGTTCGGCAGCTTCGCGCAGAGGTCCGGTAACATCGCGTTCACGTTGAATGCCGTCGAGTATGCGTCCGTCTTCCTGCAGCGGGTGCGGACGGCGCCCCTGTTCGAATCGTCGGACCAGTACTTCGTCGCTGGCGTCCAAGTACACCATGCGGTATTTCACTCCACCGCTGGTCAGCAGGGCACGGGATTCCCGAATCTCCGGAAACAGATCCTTGGAGCGAACGTCCATGACCACTGCCAGACGAGCAATAGTTCCTTGCGAACGGCTCATCAGCTCGGTGAGCATTCCGAGCATCGATGGTGGGAGGTTCTCCACCACATACCAGCCAAGGTCTTCCAGCGCATGGGCGACAGTAGTTCGTCCCGCGCCAGACATGCCCGTGACAATCACAAGTTCGGATTCTGGCGGTTTTACAGCTTCATACTCGGTGGTCATAACTCAAGGCTAGTCGACAATTTCACCGGTAGTCATGTTCACACCGGCACGTGAAGTATCTTCTAAGGATTCCTTGATGGAAGTCGCAAGTTTTTCCCCAACCCCCGGGACCTCCATCAGCTGTTCCAGCGTCGCCGTACGGATCTTTTTCATGGACCCGAAATGCTTACGCAACGCCTCCTGCTTCGACTTGCCCAAACCGTTGATAGCGTCCAGATCAGAAGAAATCATCGACTTGGAACGTTTGGCCCGATGGAATGTGATGGCGAAACGGTGCGCTTCATCGCGCAGCCGCTGTACCAGATACAACGCCGCTGAGGCACGGGGCAGAATCACCGGGAACGGATCTTCAGGCAACCATAGCTCTTCAAGACGTTTCGCTAGACCGACCACCGGAATATCATCGATGCCCAAATCATCCAGGGCTTTCTGAGCGGCTGCTACCTGTGGCGGTCCACCATCAACAATCACCAAAGACGGCGGGTACGCAAATTTCTTCTTCTCGGTAGTCCCAGCCTCAACTTCCCCGGTACTAAACATTTCCGGGTCAATTTTTTCCTTCAAATACCTGTTGAAACGACGGTAGATGACGTCGTACATGCTGGCCGTATCGTCTCGCGCAGCATCGCCGGTGATCGAGAACTTTCGATACTCGCTCTTCTTCGGCAACCCATCTTCGAAGACCACCATCGAAGCGACCACATTTGTTCCCTGCGTATGCGACGCGTCGTAGCATTCGATACGTAGCAGCGCAGTTTCCGCGCCCAGAGCTTCCTGGAGTTCCTGCATCGCGGCCGAACGAGTCGAAATATCTCCGGCGCGCCGGGACTTGTGCAAACGCAAGGCCTGTTCGGCATTTTCAACCACGGTCGAGGCCAGCGCTGCTTTGTCACCGCGCTGAGCCACCCGCAGCGAAACATTGGATCCACGCAGTTCGGTCAGCCAAGTTGTCACGTCTTCAATATCGTCAGGCAAGGTCGGAACCAGCACCTCACGTGGGATCCGGTCCGCATGATCGGCATAAACCTGGGTAAGTAACTGCTCCACAAATTCTGCGTCGGTGAGGTCCGCAACCTTTTCCACGACCCAGCCGCGTTGCGACCGAATTCTGCCATCGCGTACGTGGAAGACCTGCACGGCCGCTTCGAGTTCATCTGCATGGATACCGAAAACATCTGCCTCGGTATTCTCGGCAAGTACCACGGCGTTACGCTCGAAGACCTTGTTCAACGCCGCAATGTCATCACGGTAGCGCGCGGCCTTTTCGTATTCGAGCTTGCTGACTGCCTCTTGCATTTGCCCGGTTAGCTGACGCGTGAATTTCCCCGCTTCACCACCCATAAAAGTACAAAGGTCATCGGCTAGTTCCCGGTGGGCCTCGGGACTGATACGGCCCACACAGGGTGCCGAACACTTGTCGATATAGCCCAGCAGACAGGGACGCCCCGACGCTTCGGCACGTTTGAAAACCCCAGGAGCGCAGGTGCGGACCGGAAAGACACGCAAGAGCGTATCGAGTGTTTCACGGATTGCCTTGGCTGGATAAAAAGGGCCGAAGTATTTGACGCCTTTACGTTTATCGCCTCGCATGACCAAGGCCCGAGGGAACTTTTCATCCATCGTGATGGCCAGGTATGGGTACGTTTTGTCGTCGCGGAAGACGATGTTGAAGCGTGGGGTGTATTCCTTGATCCAGGTGTACTCCAGCTGCAGGGCTTCAAGTTCCGAGCCCACCGTAGTCCATTCAACACTCGCCGCGGTAAATACCATCGTGCGAGTTTTGGCTGTTAGCCGCTGCGGGTTAACGAAATAGGAAGCCAGCCGATTGCGTAACACGCGGGCCTTGCCGACATAAATGACCCGACCGTGCTCGTCGCGGAAGCGATACACACCGGGTTTAGTAGGGATATCCGATGATTTGGGGCGGTAACTGGCTGGATCTGCCATAACTATTTCGCGTCCGGTGGCAACTGGTTGTACGAGTCGACGCGTTCCTGTCCACTGAGTTCGGCAATTGCGTCGACAATCCTATCGGTGGCACGACGACGTTCCGGCAATGGGTGTTTACGTCCCAACTGGTCGAAGTACAACGGCTCGCCGTAATGAATCGAGAATTTGGTGGGCCGAATCCCCTTCGCGCCCGCAGGCTGAAGCTTTTCGGTGCCAATCAACCCCACCGGGATGACAGGAACACCTGTGGTCAGCGCCAACCATCCCACTCCAGTACGTCCGCGGTACAACTTCCCGTCACGGGAACGAGTACCTTCGGGATAAATACCAATACCGCTTCCGCTTTCAATGATTTCCACCAACGAGTCCAAGGCGGCCACGGACGCTGCTTGTTCACCACGCTGCACGGGGATAGAACCGACAGACTCGAAGAAGGTCTTCATGGCTTTGCCTTTGATCCCCGGCGTGGTGAAATACTCCGCCTTTGCAAAGAAAGCGACATCTCGTGGAGTGAGCGCCTGGACAATTATCGAGTCAAGGAAAGATAAGTGGTTTGAGGCGATAATAAATCCGCCGTCTTTGGGCACATTGTGCAGGCCGGTGATTTCGGGGCGGCACAAGGTGTGCAGCATGCCGCGGATGGAGGAACGGGTCATAGTGTAAAGACTCATTACTTCTGTCCCTCCTGGATCATTTTACTTGCTAACTGTGCCGCGCCTTCTTCACCGAGCAGTAGCATCGCCAGTTCTTGCACAGTAGCTACCTGGTGGTCGGCAACGTCCAGTTCGTTTTCAAGCGCGAAGCCCCAGGAGACGCCAATGGACGCCACAGAATTTTCACGTGCCGCGTCCAGGTCATAGTGCCGGTCGCCCACGACAATGCAGCTCGCCGGGTCTAGCTTACCTGCGGTGAGCGCGGCCTGAACAATATGGGTCTTACTGGACCCCATGGATCCGTGCTCCGATGCGTTTCCAAAGACCGCATCCAACAACGAATCAAGTTCCTGCTTCCTGATCAATTCGCGCGCGATAGGTTCTGGTTTGGCGGTAGTCACCGCCACGTAGATCCCGGCTTCCCGCAAAGATGCCAAAAGTTCGCGGATTCCCGGGTAGACCCGGGAGGCAGCCATGCCTACCTCGGCATATCGTGCACGGTAATTCGCGATGATCTTCTCTATATTCCCATCGCTGACACCGTCAAGTGTGCGCAAACCGATTTGCAGGGGTGGACCCACCAGCGCTTCGACAGCTTCCTCCCCCGGATCGGTGACGCCATTGGCCACGAGGGCATGGCGAATTCCGGATGTTATGGAACCTGCCGGGTCCACGAGAGTCCCGTCCAGATCAAAGAGCACGCTTGTTACCGACATATTCACCTAGACATCTTCCCATGAAGCGGACTCACCTAAGGAATCCATAACTGAAATCGCATATCCAACGGGTCCGCCTCAGGAGTGAATTGTTGAACTAGAGAACTTCGGAAAGGAACTGTCCAGTATGCGATGCGGCAACCTTCGCCACCTGCTCCGGGCTGCCGGTCGCCAAAATGGTGCCGCCACCGGAACCACCTTCAGGACCTAAGTCGATCACCCAGTCAGCGGACTTGATGACATCAAGATTGTGTTCGATAGTCAACACAGTATTTCCCTTGTCGACCAATCCTTGCAGGACCATAAGCAGCTTACGGATGTCTTCGAAGTGCAACCCGGTGGTCGGCTCATCCAACACATAGATGGAGCGGCCGTTCGAGCGTTTCTGCAGTTCGGCGGCAAGCTTCACGCGCTGCGCCTCACCGCCGGATAATGTCGTGGCTGGCTGTCCTAGACGGACATATCCCAGTCCCACGTCAACAAGCGTTCGCAAGTGGCGGGCGATCGGCGTGAAGGCAGCGAAGAATTCGGCGCCCTCTGAGATCGGCATGTTCAGCACGTCGGAAATGTTCTTGCCCTTGTAGAGCACCTGCAGGGTCTCGCGGTTGTAGCGCGCTCCATGGCAGACCTCGCACGGCACGTACACGTCGGGAAGGAAATTCATCTCGATCTTCAGCGTGCCGTCACCCGAGCATGACTCGCAACGTCCGCCCTTGACGTTGAAAGAGAACCGGCCAGGCTGGTAGCCACGTAGCTTCGCTTCGTTTGTTTCTGCGAAAAGCTTGCGGATGTTATCAAACACACCGGTATACGTGGCCGGGTTCGAACGT
Organism: Micrococcaceae bacterium; assembly: GCA_003486025.1. GTDB lineage: Bacteria > Actinomycetota > Actinomycetes > Actinomycetales > Micrococcaceae > Glutamicibacter. The sequence goes on from DNHA01000258.1 coordinate 5,451, forward strand.
GGAGTTCGGCCAATCGGCGACTGGTCAACATGCACGACCTTGTCCAGCTGGTCCAGCCCCACCACACGGGTGTGCCGGCCCGGAACCTGCTTGGCACCATTGAGCTTATTGGCCAGCACCTTGTACAAGATGTCGTTCACGAGAGTCGACTTACCCGAACCGGAGACACCGGTAATCGCGGTGAGTACGCCCAGCGGGAAGTCCACCGTGACATCTTGCAGGTTGTTTTCCTTCGCCCCCACCAGTTTCAGTACACGCTTTTTATCGATCTTTCGGCGTTTGGCCGGCAGCTCGATCTGCTTGCGCCCCGAGAGGTAGTCCCCGGTCAGAGAACGGGTGTTTGCCTTCAGGCCTTCCAGAGATCCAGAGTGCACTACCTCGCCACCGTGTTCACCGGCGCCTGGACCAATATCCACGATCCAGTCAGCCTCGGCGATGGTGTCCTCATCGTGTTCAACCACGATCAGCGTGTTGCCCAGCGAACGCAGGTGCAACAAGGTTTCAATCAACCGGCGATTATCCCGCTGGTGCAATCCAATGGACGGCTCGTCCAAGACGTAAAGGACGCCGACCAGACCGGAACCAATTTGTGTGGCCAGCCGAATACGCTGTGCCTCACCACCTGACAAGGTGCCGGCTGCACGTTCAAGGGTCAGGTATTCCAACCCCACGTCCAGCAAGAACTTCATGCGGGCGCCAATTTCCTTAAGTACCTGGTTAGCGATCTGCGCCTCGCGCTCGCTCAGTTCCAAGCTGGTCAGGAATTCTGCTGCCGAACGCAGATCCATCGCTGCCACCTCGGCAATGGATTTACCACCGATCAGCACCGACAGTGACGCCGGGTTTAGCCGCGCCCCACCACAGGTCGGGCAGTGGATCTGACGCATGTACTGCTCGTAGCGGTCACGGGCATGATCCGACTCGGTCTCCTGATGCTTCCGGTGAACATAGGAGATGACACCCTCAAACCCGGTGGAGTACTTGCGCTCGCGGCCGAAGCGATTCTTGTACTGCACAACGACTTTATGATCCTTGCCGTGCAAGATTGCCTGGCGCGCGGCGGGCGGAAGGTCTTGCCAAGCGGTGTCCATGGTGAATCCCAGTTCCTTGCCCAGACCTTCAATCAGGCGGTTCCAGTACTCTGTAGTCGCTTTGCCTAGGGACCACGGCGCAATGGCTCCTTCGCTCAAAGGAAGCTCAGGATCCGGGATGATCAGGTGCTCGTCAACCTCAAGCTTGGTGCCGATGCCGCTGCAGGCGGAGCATGCGCCGAAAGGATTGTTGAAGGAGAAAGTACGCGGCTCAATCTCGTCGATGGCCAACGGGTGCTCATTCGGGCACGCCAGGTTCTCCGAGAATGCACGTTNNATCCGCTTCGGATCATCTTCTTCAAGATCAACGAAGTCCACCAGCACACGGCCTTCGGCAAGGTTCAATGCGGTTTCTACCGAGTCGGTCAAGCGCTGCTGCACTGAGTCGTTGATAGCCAGGCGGTCAACCACCACCTCGATGGTGTGCTTGATCTGCTTGCCCAGCTTCGGTGGGTATGAAAGCTGAATGGTTTTGCCATCTACTCGTGCGCGGGCAAAGCCCTTGGCGGAAAGCTCAGCGAAGAGATCTACAAACTCTCCCTTACGCGCACGAACCACGGGTGCGAGCACCTGGAAGCGTGTTTTCTC